>NZ_NGVM01000149.1:0-448 GCF_002238115.1 Streptococcus sp. KR
GCATGATCTTTAAAAGTACTTCCTCCGTGAAATTATTGATATCACGTAAAACCATATTGGATAAGAGTTCGGAAATGGAATTTAATTTTTGGTTTGTAAAAATTATCAACTTATTTTTAAATACCAAGAAAACAACAGATGTCGTCAGATTATCTAGATGCCCACCTTCGTGTATCTTGGGAAACAAAAAACTTACGAGGAAATTTTTTTCATCGTTCCGATCTATCATCGTGTCATATGCAACTTGATCATCAAACGTTAGTATATTGCCTATTTTAAGGTCATATTTATGTTCAAAAGATTCGATATATTCTCGTTCGTCGCCATAAACATAAACAACAGAAGAATTTTTGATATCTGATTCTGACGAAACTAATAATGTATCTGTTGTTAAAGAATAAGTTTTCAGCATTGTAATCCTCCTGCTTTATATTTTTCTCAAAAATAA
>NZ_NGVM01000150.1:0-444 GCF_002238115.1 Streptococcus sp. KR
AACATGCATTGTATGATCGTATAGCTTACGTTAAATCAAATGCACAAATGTTTACGGAGCAGTTAAGTGGTTTCGATCATCAGGATACGTTAGATAAGCTAAAGGTATTAGGTGATTTTGAATATTGCCTTAATAAATACGCCGATCCAATGACATTAAACCGCGAAGTTCACACCTTATTTATCAGCAATAGCGACTTGTTCAATGATATATTCGATTACGCAACTAAAGTATATGGAATGAAATACCAAGGCATTGTTTGGAAATCGTTTGGTTTAATTAATGATCATCAATTGAAACTGGATGAATACAAATTAATTGATTCAATCATTGATTTACAGCAGGAATTAAGTAAACAGTTCCTACCGAAAGAAGGACAGGTGAGCTTATATGAAGCTACATATCTGTCATGAGGTTGGCTGTCAAGCATTGATACCAATGGGG
>NZ_NGVM01000151.1:0-438 GCF_002238115.1 Streptococcus sp. KR
GTTGCCGAATTTCAGAACTCATCATGGCATAACCTATTTTGGCTTGTTTTAAAGCGTTACTTACAAACAAAACTTGTCTATTTTTTGCTGGTACTTTTTCAAGTAATAACGCTTGAATAGCTAACGCACTCGCAATATATGTTTTACCTGATTTTCTAGCCATAGAAATATAAGCGTCTTTAAATCTTCGATAATGATTATCTTTCCTGCGCCAACCTGATAAACAACCCACAATAAATTTCTGAAAGCCTGCCATTTCTAACTTTGTCCCGTCTGTTTTTGGAATTAAAGAAATAAATTTGATGCTTTTGTTAGCTTCTTTATTGTCAAAATAATATAGGAAATCATCATTTTCAGAACGTTTTCTATCGTTCAATTCACGTTGACATGCTTGTTTTTGTTTCTTGCAGGCACTAATTTTTCCTGAAAGAATATCAT
>NZ_NGVM01000152.1:0-437 GCF_002238115.1 Streptococcus sp. KR
AAGGATTGAAGCCATCTGAGTTCTTCATATTGACTAAATCTAACACCTTTACTTGGTAGCCATGTTCTAAAAAGAGTTTGCCTGTTTTCTCGGCCAAGTGATCTTTAGGATCCACTACAATATTAGAACTATTCATCTGAATCAGATTGGGTTTCACAAAGCGAAAGGTTTTCCCACTTCCTGAACCTCCTATCACCGCAATATTCTTATTTCTATCATATTGGGGTGGTTTTTTGTCTAATAATGTCAGACGAACGTCTTGTGCTAAGATCGTATCATGAGAAAATTCCTTTCCGTAAAAGAGCTTCTTTTCTTTTAGAGTTCCAAAACGGGCGCTCCCGTATTCTACCCCTTCTCGGTATTGTTTTTTGCCAGTCTCTAAATAGAGATAAACCAGCAACATCATCACAAAGCCTAGTAGAAAAAAAGCACTTGAT
>NZ_NGVM01000153.1:0-437 GCF_002238115.1 Streptococcus sp. KR
AAGGATTGAAGCCATCTGAGTTCTTCATATTGACTAAATCTAACACCTTTACTTGATAGCCATGGTCTATAAAGAGTTTGCCTGTTTTCTCGGCCAAGTGATCTTTAGGATCCACGACAATATTAGAACTATTCATCTGAATCAGATTAGGTTTCACAAAGCGAAATGTCTTCCCACTTCCTGAACCTCCGATCACCGCAATATTCTTATTTCTATCATATTGAGGTGGTTTTTTATCTAATAATGTCAAACGAACATCTTGTGCTAAAATCGTATCATGAGAAAATTCCTTACCGTAAAAGAGCTTCTTTTCTTTTAGAGTTCCAAAACGAGCGCTCCCGTATTCTACTCCTTCTCGATATTGTTTTTTTCCAGTCTCTAGATAGAGATAAACCAGCAACATCATCACAAAACCTAGTAGAAAAAAAGCACTTGAT
>NZ_NGVM01000154.1:0-435 GCF_002238115.1 Streptococcus sp. KR
AAAGTTATTGTTCTAGTGTTACACGATTCTATTGATCTTAAGCTATATGAAGACATGTTAAGAGTTCAATCAGAAAAATCTATTAAGCCCTTTAGAGCAACATATCATGAGAATTACCAAATTATCCAAGGTCGAGTGGCTTATCTAAAAGGAGATTTTCAAGCTGCCAAGGAAAATATGTCCAAATATGATTTGAAAAAAAATTGGAAGAGATTCAGAACCCCTGCGCTTTTAATATCAAGCTTTGAACTATTAACAGTTTCCATTCATCTTCAAGATGCGCAAGATATTGCTTTCTTTGAGGAACAATTGTCCAAGGCACCAGATTTTAAAGGAGGCAAAGCTACACTTGTTGCTCAAGCCCAAGCCATAAAAGATATTGTGTTCAATAAAGAAGTGAACGACTACTTCGACATTACTGAACCAGAAAGTAAG
>NZ_NGVM01000155.1:0-433 GCF_002238115.1 Streptococcus sp. KR
GTAATAGTCAGCTCTATAAACAAGCTGGTAATAGTGTAACCGTTCCTGTGATTGCTGCAATCGCAAAGAAATTAAAAGAAATAGAGGAAAAAGATGAAAGCTTTAAATAAAGAGTCAATACTAGATTGTGACGAATTAGAAACAGAATTACATGATGCAGAAATCAAACAGCTGGATGAACAAATATTTTTAATGCCCAATTATCCATGTGAGTTTGAAGTAACATTTTTAGATGATTACCATAAAAAACATAACTATCCACTATTTTATGAATCCTATCTTCAAAACGTTATGGAATTCCTCGAAAGTCAGGATATAAAGAACGGAGCTGATGCCTTTATAGATGATAATCAGAATCTTGTTTTTGTTTTATATGGACAAGGCTATCGAGCCGAGGGAAAAGAGGGAATACTTACAACCCAAGTAACTGTAA
>NZ_NGVM01000156.1:0-428 GCF_002238115.1 Streptococcus sp. KR
GCAGTTGTAGATTTTATTAACAAAATTGGAAATATCGGTGGGATTATTGGTATTGGTTGGGCTGCTTGGGGAGCCTGGGACTTAGCAGTAGGAATCAAACGTGAATTGGATGACAAGAAGGATAAAGGAATACAAAGTTTGATTCTAGGAGCTCTTCTTGGGGCAGTTCTAAAAGCTCTTTTTACAGCTTTGGCAACAGGTCTTCAATCCCTTGGTTAGTATGAGGAAGAAAAAGGAGGTGGTTTTATGAACCAATCCACACTTGATCAACTAACCATGAGTCTGAAAGACTATAATGAGACAGCTTATCAGCTGATGGAAACTGTTTCGGGTTCGATGGAGAAGGTAGCAATTTTGCTTCTTCTCCTTTTTATGGGGATCAACCTCATGAACTGGCACCAGCATCTTAAAAGCAATGGTGGGGAGTT
>NZ_NGVM01000157.1:0-422 GCF_002238115.1 Streptococcus sp. KR
CCCATGGTATTAATGATTGAAATCTTCTCTCCATTTCTACCTTTTAGCTTTAAGCCTAACTGGTTCATACGAGCCGCAACACCCCATGTGCATTGCCCATAGGCATATGCCATACCATCTCCACCACCAGGAACAGAATGATCATACAAGTCCCCACGAACCCCTTCAAGGGATTGCGGGTCACTCTTAGCCTGTCCTCCATTTGTTTGGCTAAAGCCTTTTTCAATTTGGTAATACCATTCCGTTGCTCTGGTTTGTCTTTCCAGTAGTTTGTCACCAGAATTTCCCTCCCAATAGGTGAGGAAGAGTTGGGCAAGATTGGCTGCACTGCCCGTATTTCCAAAGAAATCCTTTAACCAACTTTGATAGTAAGGACTATCCCCATGAAGCATAAAATCAAGTTGTAGGTCTAAATCATACCA
>NZ_NGVM01000158.1:0-422 GCF_002238115.1 Streptococcus sp. KR
CAATCAATAAAGAATTGGAACAGTATGATGAACGAATCTTGAAACGGCCACAAATCATTGTGGCAACCAAGATGGACCTACCTGATGCTGAAGATAATCTTCAGGAGTTCAAAAAACGTTTGAATGAATCTCAAGATAGTCAGACAGATGTTCCTGAGATTTTCCCAATTTCTTCAGTCACTCATACCGGTTTAACCGAATTAATTCGCAAAACAGCCGACCTATTAGATACAACTAAGCTGTCAGATTTGGAGAAGCCACAGGATACGACCAAGCAATATGATTACAAGCCAGCTGACTCTAGTGACTTCCATATTTCATATGATAAAGAATATGAATCATGGGTTATTACAGGCGACAAGATTGAACGTCTGTTTAAGATGACCAATACCGAACATGATCAAAGTATGCTAAGATTTGCA
>NZ_NGVM01000015.1:0-64658 GCF_002238115.1 Streptococcus sp. KR
GTTTTGGTGCGGGTTTTGGTGCGGGTTTTGGTGCGGGTTTTTTATTCTCTTTTACAATCTTACCATTTTTAGACGCATCCTTTTCTTGAGCAGATACTTTCTGAGATGAGAAAGGCAACATCCCCATTGTATCTGAAAAAGAAACAAGTGCAAAAGTAGTTGCTGCTAAACTTGTAACCAAAATTTTTTTTGATCTTCTCATAAAAATCTCCTTTTCTTATGATTTACACTTATAATATACTATATACTTAATTTTTTTTACATTCAAATAATAACTATTTATGAAAGCCCTATTTTAAAATGAAGTGCAAAACAAAAGACATGCTCATCTGATATACTAGAGTTTCGAAAAACAGTATAAACGTAGGACTCAAACCTGCTGAGTTTGCTCATAGACTGGGGAGAAACCAACGGGACATAGCATAGATGCCTTTGTTCACACCCATAAACTCCAACCCCTTTTTGAAATTGGAAAATCCATTCTGTTCTGGGTGGAAAGACAATAGGAGAACCTTCTATTTTGAACTTGGATATAGTGCGCAAAAAAGTTGTTTGAGCTCACTCAAACAGCTTGAAAGATACTCTCTTAATCAGAGGAACAACTTTGTTAAACTTGACTTGTCAATTGCTGTTAAAATAGTTATTCTAAATAATTAGTCGTCAAGATGTTGAATTGCATAATTAGCTTCTTCTTCTGTAAAGCCATCTATATAAGAGGTCAATTGATTGAAAAGACCAGATTTAGACATATTAAATAATTTTCTATAGTTCTTAGCATTAAATAAGGCATTATATTTATAATCGGCTTCTAAATGATCAATCGCATATTGAGCTGCATCATTTGAAAATTTATCAAATTCAGAAGTTAATTGTCTATACATACGTTTTTTTGACATATGGAATAGCGAGTTATAACTCTTTGCCTTTCCTAAAGCAGCAGAATATTCACTATTGGTTGATGCTTTAGTTTCCCATAATCCATTAGATCCTACATAGTAACGACCTCCATCAACCCATTCACTTTTAGCCATCTTACCGTTTGATTTGAGGTAGTAATTTCCTACCCAAGTATTACGAGCGTAGCTACCTTCTGATGTTAGATAGTAATATGAACCATAGTTCTTATCATAAATCCACTCACTCTTAGCCATCTTACCATTTGACTTCAAATAATAATTGCCTGACCACGCATTGCGAGCATAGCTACCTTCTGATGTTAGATAGTAATATGAACCATAGTTCTTATCATAAATCCATTCACCTTTAGCCATCTTACCATTTGACTTCAAATAATAATTGCCTGACCACGCATTGCGAGCATAGCTACCTTCTGATGTTAGATAGTAATATGAACCATAGTTCTTATCATAAATCCATTCACCTTTAGCCATCTTACCATTTGACTTCAAATAATAATTGCCTGACCAAGTGTTACGAGCGTAGCTACCTTCTGATGTTAGATAGTAATATGAACCATAGTTCTTATCATAAACCCACTCACCTTTGGCCATCTTACCATTTGATTTAAGGTAGTAATTACCCACCCAAGTATTACGAGCGTAGCTACCTTCTGATGTTAGATAGTAGTATGAGCCGTAGCTCTTATCATAAACCCACTCACCTTTAGCCATGTATCCGCCTGATTTGAGATAATAGTTACCTACCCAAGCGTTTTGAACATAATTTCCTGATGCATCTAGATAGAAGTATGAATTATATTTTTTATCAAAAATCCACTTACTAGTGACTTTTTTACCATTTTGATAATAGGATGAACCTACCCAACCAGACTGAACTGTAGGTTTTGGTGTTGGCTTCTCATCTGGTTTTGGTGTTGGCTTTGGTTTTTCATCCGGTTTTGGTGTTGGCTTTTCATCCTTTTTTGGTGTTGCAGTAGTTGATTTTTTATCAGTCAGCTTCTTAATGGCCTCTTTAAACTCTTCTACTGTTCCTTTCCACTCTATGTAATTGGCACCCGACTTATTCTCATTAGCTATATAGTTACGATCGGATTCTTGGAAATAAGATAATTCTGGAGTAGTTTTTGTAGCCCCAATAATAGGAATATTAACAGTTCCCTTCCATCTATTAAATATTTCTGCATCATTCGGAAGAATAATATAATATTTTGCAGTTGGGGTAAGAGTTTGTGTGTCAGCCTGCACCGTTTGCGCTGAAAAAGGTAGAACTCCTGTTGTGTCAATTGTTGACAATACTCCAACTGTTGAAAATGCCAAAGCACATACTAATAATCTTTTTTTATTCATTTGATATTACCTTTTATCCTATTTTTTAATTTCTTATTTAACCCATTTACCTGAACCATCTACACGATAACCATCTGGTGTACGTTCATTAACAGCCATTTTACCGTTTGATTTAAGATAGTAATTTCCTACCCAGGTGTTACGAGCATAACTTCCTTCTGATGTCAAGTAGTAATATGATTTATAGTTACTATCATATATCCACTCACCTTTAGCCATCTTACCATCTGATTTGAGATAATAATTACCTGACCAAGTGTTACGAGCGTAACTACCTTCTGATGTCAAGTAGTAGTATGATTTGTAGCTACTATCGTAGACCCACTCACCTTTAGCCATCTTACCATTTGATTTAAGGTAGTAAGCTCCTTGCCATGCATTCTTTGCATAAGATCCATCTGATTTCAAATAATACCAAGCTTGATAGGAAGTATCATAAATCCATTCGCTCTGTGCCATTTGACCATCCGCTTTCAGATAATAGCTTCCCTGCCAAGCATTTTTCACTGGATTTCCATTTCCATCAAAGTAATACCATGCACCATCCTGCTTAACCCAGCCACTTGTTGTTGCTGAATTTGTATTGTTTTGAGCCGCAGTTGATTGTTTTGCTTTGAAAGCACCTTTTGGGGCATTTTTTAATTCACACGCCACACCATCATGATCACGGTCTAACTTAGCAGAATAACCAGGTTCTCCCTCATGAATATCTGAGTATCCATTCGCCCACGCCTCTTTACAACTAGAAAAATGAATGTTTTCTTCTGCTAACACAGGTTGTGAAAATAAGGCTAAAACTGGCAAGGTTGCCAGACTCATTTTTAAAAATAGACGTTTGCTCATTTCTTTCTCCCATAATTATGATATCGTTTTCAATATTATTTTATCAAACTTATTTCAGCAATTCAAGAAAACTTCTAGTTATTGCTACAAACTCTTTTGGTTTAGCTCTATTCAAGACATGAGGACCGTCAGGGATAATCTGGAATTGGGAATTTGGCATCAGTTCTTGAATAGCTTTCATTGAACTGAGATTAGGCTTATCTTGACTACCACAAATTAACAAAGTTGGATAGGGACAATTCTTTGCAATCTCTCTTAAATCAAGTGTTTTTAATTCCTCAGAAACTCCAACCAAAAGCGATTTATCTGCTCCCTGTTTCTCAAATGTCCTTTTGGGGAGTAGTTTAAATATCAGCAACTGAATGTAAAAAGGGATATTGCCAGCTAGTTTCAATGGACAGCATGACAAAACCAAGGCCTGAAGATTTAGCAAATTGTAACTTGACAGCTCTAATGCAAGTGCAGCTCCTAAGGACAAACCGATTAGGACAAAAGGTTCTGTCTCCTCTGACAAGTGCTGATAAATGCGCTCCTTAGCTTCTTGATAGGTAGCAACTCCGGAAGGAAATAACTCTAGGGCTTCAGAAGGATAATCTACAAGCAACTCTTGCACTTCTTTCCAACTATCTGCTGACTGACCTAGGCCATGTAAAAATATTAATTTCATTTAGTTCTCCCTTACTGACAGCTCATACAAGCCCCTGACTGCATTACAGCCATAGATAGCTTCTGCTTGGGCAAAATCTGCCAAGGTCAAGACTTTCTCTTCTATCTGTCCTGTTTCCAGCAAATGCTGACGGTAAATGCCTGGTAAGATTCCAAGTCGGACTGGCGGTGTATAGAGTTTCCCATCGATTTTCAGAACCAAATTTCCGATAGAGGTTTCAAGAAGTTCTCCAGACTTATTGTGGTAAATGATCTCTTGCTCCCCTAGGTTCAAATGCGGTCGGTGAGTCGTTTTGAAGTAGGTAAAAGCTTGTTGCAAATTGGCTTCCTGAAGGCAGAGTTGGGCCTGACAAAAGCTTGTACTAAGGGGTGTTAATACTTGGCGATCGACTTCTATCTCTCCAGATTTGCTAAGGCTAATTCGCAAGCGATAGTATTGGCGAGAATCACAAGCTCGACACTCTGCTTCAATCTTTTGTCTCAACTCTTCTGCAACAAAAGGAAAGGCAAAATATCGACTAGCTGTTCTCAGTCTTTCCAAATGTTGTTCTTCAAACAGCAAGTTCTTCTGGCTGATTTTTCCAGTAGTAATCAGCTGAAAACGAGCTTGTTTACGATAAAGAACTGCCGCCTTTTGATGAACCTCTCGGTATTCAGATTCCCATGTGCTATCCCATGTAATGCCTCCGCCTACTCCATAGATAGCTTGCCCCTTGTAGAGTTGAATGGTCCGAATAGCAACATTAAAAATCCGTCGTCCATTTGGAAGCAAGAGACCAATGGTTCCACAGTAGACTCCACGCGGTTGAGGCTCCAAATTTTTGATAATCTCCATAGTCGCAATTTTGGGAGCTCCCGTTATGGAACCGCAAGGAAAGAGAGAGCGAAAGATTTCAACAAGGTCAACATCCTCTCGCAACTGACTCTTGATGGTTGAAGTCATCTGCCAAACAGTTGAATACTGTTCTACCTGACACAAACGCTCCACATGCTCACTCCCCACTTCAGAAATACGGTTCATATCATTGCGCAAGAGGTCCACAATCATCATATTTTCAGAGCGATTTTTGGGATCCTGTTCTAACCAACTAGCTTGGGCAAGGTCTTCTTTGTCAGTCACTCCCCGCTGAGTCGTTCCCTTCATTGGTCGTGTTGTCAACTCGCGGTCATTTTGCTCAAAAAAGAGCTCTGGGCTCATGGAAATCACTGCCATCTCGTCATGTTCAACATAAGCATTGTAGCCCGCCTCCTGCTCTACTACCATACGATTGTAGATGGCAAAAGGATTGGCACTTAAGTCTTGCTTGAGTTGGACGGTGTAGTTGACCTGGTAGGTGTCCCCCTGCCGCAAATGATGATGAATCTGGGCAATCGCCTTTTCATAGTCTGCTGCAGATGTTACTTCCTGCCAATCAGAAGGCAAATCAACTTCATCATAAATCAGAGGAATAGGGGATGTTTCTACCCTATCATGAACTGTAAAATATAGCAGGTACTCTGCCAGTAAAGGCGCTTTATGAACTGCTAATTTCTCCTCAAAAGCAGGTGCAGCCTCGTAACTGACATAGCCCACTACATAATAGCCTTGCTCTTGGTAGCTTTCCACTTGTGCCAGCAAATCTGCCACTTCTGCTAAATCTCTCGTTTTTAACTCTTTAATAGGCTGGGTAAAGGTGTATCTCTCCCCCAAAGCCCTAAAATCAATCACTGTTTTTCTATGCATATTTCAAGTATAGCATAAAAAGGCAGATTCAGACAAAGCTGATCTACCTTTTTATTATTTTCTTACTATTGATTATGCTTTAGTGAATAAATCACCAGCAAATCCATCTGATTTTTGCAAGAGTTGTTTGTAAACCTTCCATTTAAGATCTACAGTATTCTTGAAATCATTACCTTGAAGGTCTTTTTCGACCGCTGCATCAAATAAGGTCTGAAGTTGTGCGTAAGTTGAAATCTTTTGACCATCGATTTCAATTTCAACAAAACCTCTTTGGGCTTTTTCGTGTACTTCATGATACCATGCTTTCTTCCATGCTTCTAAACTTTGGAATTTGCCGTTAGAAACTTTATTAATAATAAAGTCATCACCAAGACCTACATTACCAGCAGCTTTAGATTCTTGTTTGTATTTGTTTGATGCATAACCTAAGAATCCGTCTAGATAACCGAAGTATCCCCACATACGGAAGGTATTATGTTTGAATGAGATTGAACCAACCGCACTCTTACTTGTATTACCACCATAAATACCTGTCATCATATTTACTACAGTATAAGCAGAATCAAATCCTTCAGTACGGTAATGACCATTTCCTGGTAATCCATGTTTCGTTGCAAAGTTTCCATCAACCAGTTGATCAATACTTGTCAGCTTCGTATTCTTTTCGTCATCATTCAAATCACGAACTAAATCCCATTGATGTGGTTCACCAACTAAGCCATTGCGATCCGCTTTTTCACGATATTTCTTATCGATCTTCTTGAACCACTTATCATTTGTTCCAGTATTTTTCTTGATAACAGACTCAGCTTCTAAGTAATCAAGCATCATCATGGATTCATTGTAATTCTTCATGTAGTGATCGATTTTCTCACGACTGTTTAACACATTCGGATTATAGTTGTAAATTTGATTTCCATCATTTTGACGTTCGTAGGCCATGTTTAATCCTAAGGCACCATATTCACCATTTGGATTTGAAACTGATGGTGATTGTAACATACCTTGAGCAAAGGCTTCAACATCTGTTCCTTCACGGTGACGCCATGTTCCTAAGTAGGCCATACGGTCATTGATGTGAGTTGTTTCGTGAGTGAATGCAGATGTACCAAAATCACTAATCATGCTAGAGATAATGTAATATACAGCCTCTTGTGGTTGTGGATTTTGGAAGATATAAGCGTATGCACCCATTCCATTATATCCATGCCACTTATCAGTCGGACCATAGAATTCACGAATTGGAGCAAATTCGCCGTTCTTAGTATGTCCCATACGGTCAACCCATCCCAAACCTGGTACATCATGGTTATCCCAAATTGCAGATGGTACCATATTTTCACTCTTAAGAAGATTATTTCGTACATTATCTGCAGCAAGTCTTGACCAGAAGTCTAAATAATTGATTTGTTCTTGCGCACGTAAATCAACCTGCTTCTTGAACGCTTCACGTTCTTCTGCTGTGTTCTTACCATATTTCTCAAATGAACTAAAGGCAATGGTATTATAGGTCGTAATTAAGATCATATGCGCTTTCTTCAAATTCAGAAGTGGTAAAATATAACGTCCGTGATGCCCATTATTAATTACTTCATATAATTTATGTTTCTTATTAGCGAAATCTGGATTTGATGATTGTTTCTCAACAACATAAGCGTTATCTGCAATGTTATTCTTGAACCAAGTATTCATATCTGTTTCACTAGTGAATAATTCCATGTTGTACTTCAGGAATTCGTGTAAGTTAGCTTTACCAGTAGCACTTGCAAGAGCTCTGTTAAATGCATCATGTGATTGATCACCTTTTAGGTTGTTACCATTTGAAGCGAAGCTGATTAATCTATCAAGTACGTTAACGTTCTTACCGTAGAAATCCGGTTTGAAGGTCATCATATTTTTGATATTTAATCCGTCAAATTTAATTCCATAGTATTGGTTTAAATAAGCCAGAGCTAACATGATTTTAGCTTTGTTATCTTCAACTTTTTTAATCAATGCACGTTTAGCTGCTTCGTCCGTATTTAATTGATGGTCTTCATTTTCAACTAAAGCTTTAACTAAAGCATCAAGATTATCTTTTACTTCTTTGAAGCTTTCTTCCATGTATAACATCTTAGGATTGTTATTAATCTTACGAACTTCATCTGAATCAAGTTCAACAGAAGCTAATTTAGCTTTGATATCGCTGATCAATTGTGTCCTATCTTTAACAACCATATTTGGTGTATATACAATATCACCCAATCCTTCAATACTATATTCACGAACTTGTTGAACCTTAGATTCTTTTTGTGTAATAGCCTTAATTTCTTTCGTCTTATCAGCATAATGAATCATAATATGGTCAGCATCTGATAAGTCGGTCACAAATTGTCCATCTTTCATACCTGTAACAGATAAAACTTCAGTAGTTAGTAATTTAGAATCTGCAGGAATCTTGTTACCTTGGTTTACAATCCATTCTTTATTGTAGAATGGTTGAAGTTTTTCGATGTTACGATAAGCAAGTTCGCGAGATACGTCATAATCTTGAGTATCTTTATAAGTATCTGTTTTTGGTTTTACGTTATTAAGTGCATCTTCAACAAGAGGTTTAATTTCAAACTTATCAGCTGTAATTCCGAATGATTCTATTTTTTTATTTGCATCTTCTAGGCTGATTTCTTGGATTCGATTACTACGAGAACCGTTAAATGAGTGAGAACCTTCACTCACATCTTTAACAACGTAGTTTCTTTCAATCCAGTTTTTTGTGTAATATCCACCTTCTGCTTCTAAATCTCTAGAACCGTAGAATTCTTCACCGTTTTTGACTTTCATCATTGAAACTGTGTCAGCAACACGCCCCCATGTCCAGTTTTTACTAATGAAACCACCTACCTCAACAGGGTTCTTCACATCAATAGTTCCTTTAGTAACAGCGTTACGAACAGAAGCGTATTTATCAATACCATTAGGATCAGAACCATTATCTGTTCTAGCAACAAGACCACCAACACGTGCTCTATCTGCAACAATATCAGCATCTACGTATGCATGTTTAATATTACCACGCCAAAGTTCTCCGGCGATACCACCAAGATCCCAACCTTTATTACCGACACCTGTTAGTTTACCGATGAAAGCAACATTTTTAAGAAGTCCACCAGTATCTCCTTTATTTACGATACCAGCAATACCATCTTTACCAAGGATACTACCAGTTACCTTAACATTTTCAACTGTGGCATTTTTAATTACTCTTGATAGTGCGGAAATATTTTCAATCCAAGGCATATTAATATTAACATTACCTAAGTTAATGTTTTTAACTGTACCGCCTTCAACGTTATCGAATAACTGACGAGCCATATTATGAATGGTATATTGTTTACCGTCAACACTTGTTAAAGTTCCGCTAAATTTACCAGGTACATATTGTTTATTCGGAGTAGGGACGTTTGCTGCAGTAAGATCTGCACCAAGTTTGAACTCACCTGTTGGATTAGCTTGCATATCTTTTACAAGCTCGTTGAAGTTGTAGTAAACATTACCTTCTTTTAATTTTTGTTTTTCAAAGTAATGGACATACTCGTTTGCCAATTTAGAAGCATCTGTGTGCTGAATCAAATCTGGTGCTTTGGCAGTGACTTTGTATAAAGTTTTTCCGTCTTTTTCTACTTCTTCAATCTTATCAACAGCCAGTCTTGTTATTTTATTGTCATGAGTGGTCACTCGTAAATAAAGCGGAGCAAGATCAGTTGGTTTTTCTGTCAGCAAACTAGTATCTGTTTCATTACCGTCAGCATCCACACTCATCAAGCTTGTTTCTTTGATGTTTTTAATTTCAACTTTTTTAAGGTCAATTCTTAGAGGTTCTTCTTTAAGAACTTCTTCTTGATCACCTTCACCTAAATTATAAACCATCTTCGTTTCAAGTTTATAATCCTTGTAGTACTGCAAATCTGTCAGGGTCGTTGTCAAGTCGTCTGGTGAAACATTCAAAGTTTTAACAATTTCATCACCCTTTTTCAGAGTTAAGGTAATAGATTTAATGGCTGTCTTACTTGGATTTTCCAAATTATAACGAATTTGAGATGATCGTTTCAAATCATTAACATCAACAAGTGACAAACTTAAGATTGGTTTTTCAAAGTTTTTAGTTCCTAATTTGACGATACGATCTTGGTCTAACTCCAGAACCTGTTCCACAATTTTAGGTGCTTCTTCAGTTTTTAAACCTTTGAGAGTTTTGTAAGTCTTGGTAACTTTTTTCTGCCCATCTTTTCCTTCTTGGACAGTAACTCTTTCACCCTTTTTCAGTTGGTCATCTTCTTTAAGAACTTCCTTAAATGGAATCTTTTCAAGACTTTCTTCCACCAGAGTTCCTTCAATTGGTTTTGTCCCACGGCTTATTTTTTTAGTGACTGGTTCTTTGACAACAGTAGTTGTTGTATTTAAAACTTGGTCAGTCTCAACACCTTCGAGAGTCTTATAAGTCGTTTTGGTAATTTTACTGCCCTTTTCTCCATCTTGAACTACAGTTTCTTCATCCGTATATTTGGTTGGATCCTCGATAATTTCTGTCTTATAGTCAATCTCAGTAGTAGTTTCTTTCGTAACCGCTCCCTCAGTTACTTTGTACTCAGGTAACTGTTCTTGTATAAGGGCTTGACCTGCTTTACCTTCCTCTTGTGTACCTTTTACTTCTACTTGGGCTTCTGGTAATTTTGGCTGTGTCAGAGCTTGACCTGCTTTACCTTCTTCTTGAGTGCCCTTCGTTTCAACTGGAGCCTCTGGCAATTCGGGTTGTGTTAGAGATTGTCCTTCTTTGCCTGCCTCTTGGGTTCCTTTTGCTTCAACTGGAGCCTCTGGTAGTTCTGGTTGTGTTAGAGCTTGACCTTCTTTGCCTGCCTCTTGGGTTCCTTTTGCTTCAACTGGAGCCTCTGGTAAGGTTGGTTGCGTTAAGGCTTGACCTTCTTTGCCTGCCTCTTGCGTTCCTTTAGCTACCTGATGCGTTGGTTCAGCTTGTGGTACTGGAGTTGGGGCAGGTTGCTCTTCTTTCTTAGTTCCGACTGCAATGACTTGCGAAACAGGATTTTGAACCACTTGGTCTTCGATGACTTCTCTAACTTCTTGACCATTAACCATCGATACTTTGGTTACAATGCGACGCTGACCATTTACTCCAGCTGTGACGATACGAGTCTGTCCTTCTGCTAGATTGGTATCTGGACTTGTGATTGTTTCAAAAGGAATCTCCACCAAGCTCTCTTCCAGTCTTGACTGAGGTTTCTCAGAAACTGGTTTTTCTTGAACTACTTCTGTCTTATCAATTTCATTTGCACTTTGCTTTTCTACTGGCAACTGAGGCTTCTCAGCTGAAGCTGGCCTTGATGGATGGAGTTCTGCTTCCTTGAAGTATCCAATGTATTCATAGCCATCAATGTGGATAATCCCTTCAGCCAAACCTTCATGTGTAGAAGCCGAAATAGTTTGGTTATAAGAAAGCAATTCTTTATTTTCAAACGCAAATGTGGTGAAAGGAACAAAGTTGCTTGCACCAATCGAACTAATTAATAAGACACCAAGCACCTTACCACGATGTTTTTTAGAGATTAATAAAACAGCCAAAGAAGCCGTAGCCAACCCTATACCAGCCAAGGCTAATTCTTTACTCCCTGTATAAGGAAGTTCTTGGTAGGTACTAGCTTTCTTTCGATACACTGCATAGATAATATCATCCTCTTGAAACTCCGAAGGGACTTCATGGTGAATTAAGGCTTTTTCAGACTCGGTCAATTCCTGCTCCGCCAAATAACGGTAATGAACGCTATGAGCTCCACCAACTTCATTGGCTTGTACCTTATCTACTGAAAGGGCACTTGCACCAAAAAGGAAGGCCCCGATGGCTACAGGACCAACCCCAACAGTTAACTTGCGAATGGAATATTTAGTAATTTTTTCAAGTTGTTGTTTTGTTTTTCTCATTCTTATGACTTTCTAATAGAATCTTGCGGATAGTGCGCACGCGCACCTCCAATTAATTTTGGACGACTAGCAAGAGCCGTTACATGGGCATGCCCAATTTCTCTCAAAAGAGGGCGAATCGGAACCTGAACATGCTTGACATGCATGCCAATTGCAGTGTCTCCGATATCCAATCCAGCATGAGCCTTGATAAATTCAACCTCAACTGGATCTTGCATAAACTTGAAGGCTGCCAACTGACCTGAACCTCCTGCATGAAGGGTAGGAAGGACACTAACTATTTCCAGACCAAACTGCTCTGCAACCTGACGTTCAACAACGAGGGCCCGATTGACATGTTCACAACCTTGAACAGCTAGATGAATTCCTTTTTCCTCTAGGATATCTAGGATGGTCTTCACAATGATTTCCCCAATTTCTTGGCTGGATTCCTTGCCAATCTGACCACCTATCACTTCACTAGAAGAAAGGCCCAAAACAAAGATGGATCCTTGCTTCAAATTGGCCTTTTCTAATACATCTTTTACAATCTGGCTTGTTTCTCTTTGAATGTCTTTTTCCTTCATACTTGATACCTCTTTTGTCATTATCTATCATATCGTTTTTTCTACTTTTTAGCAAGATAGACAACCTAGAAAGCTTGCCCAATTACGCATAAAACTCCCAGAATGAACTGGGAGTTAGCTAGTTTCTATTCTATTTATGTATATTTCAACTGTCGTACCTTTTAAAGGGACAGAATCGATCTTCATCTGATAGTTTTCTCCAAAATGAAGTTTGAGCCGTTGATCAACATTTTGAAGACCAACTCCCCCACGTTTGAGCTGACTTTGACTACTATCGCTAGCATCTTGGAAGCCAACTCCATCATCCTCAATGCGGATGACCAATCCTGAATCCTGTTTCTGGACAGAGACTCTAATATGACCCTGACCTTCTTTCTCCTTGATGCCATGGTAAAGAGCATTTTCTACTAGAGGTTGCAACACCAGCTTGGGCAAGACTAGATTATCGAAGGCAGGATTTTCATTAATTTCGTATTCCAGCTTATCGCCATAGCGTTGTTTCTGGATAAAGAGATACTGGCGGACATGGTTAATTTCGTCAGACAGGCAAATCAAATCTTTACCCTGATTGAGCGCTAGGCGGAAATAAGTCGCCAAGGACTTGGTCACCTGAACCACTCGCTGACTATCCTGAAATTCAGCCATCCAGATGATGGTGTCCAAAGTATTGTAGAGGAAATGGGGGTTAATCTGACTCGACAAGGCTTGAAGTTCATACTGACGGGTCGTTTCTTCCTGTTTGCGCACATCTGCCATCAGCTGATCAATCTGATCCAACATGGCATTAAACTGACGAGTCACTTCTCTCAGTTCATAGGCACCAGCTTCTTTGGCACGAAGATTTTGAGCACCAGAAGCAATTTCCAACATTGTTTCTCTCAAATCCTTCAAAGGGGCAATCCAGCGTTTAAGACTGAACCACACCAAGCAGAGACAGGCAAGAAGAGAGGTGATACTGGCCCCAAGCAAGGTCCACATGAGTTGACTCCTAACCTGGTCTAACTTCTCCAACGAAGACACGCCAAGCACCGTCCAATCAGTTCCTGCTATCTTTTCCTGACTGACGTAGGATTTGTGATCTGGAGTATAGCCCTGCCCTGTCTCAATATAGGGTTTCATGGCCTCCATTTCGCTAGACGAACTATAAACTGTGTGTTGAGGATGATAAACAAATTCATGGTTTTCATTGATAATAAAGGCAAAGCCCTGCTGCCCCAACTGGAGTTGGTTAAGATAGGCTTCCAGAGTTTCATAAGAAATATCCAAACGAAGCACGCCCAGATTAGCTCCCTTTGCATCAACAAGTTCTTGAGTGACAGAAATGACCCACTGACTATCTGATTTACGAGCTGGTGTCAAAACCGGATTGGCCCCCTGATGAATGGCCTTTTGGTACCAATCCTCAGCCATCATATCTGAGGAAGTTTTCATCTGCACACTATCATCAGTGGAAATGACTTGACCAGACTTGGTTACCAACACCACCGTTTTCAAATCCTGGTCTGCCTTTAAGATGGTCAAAAATAGATCTCGGATTCCCTTGACCTTGTCTTGACTGTGATTCTCAGCATAGGCTAGGACTTCCGTCTGCTGGGTCAAACTGGTCGAGGTGGTTTCTAATTTTTTGATATAAGACTGGATAAAGTGGCTAGTCTGACTGATAGTCGTCTGGCTATTGTCCTCAATGCTAGCCTCAATAGCTGATGAACTAGATTGATAGTAGAAAGTCCCAACCAGAGCTAGGAGAATGAGAAAGACCAGAAAGATGGAAATAACCATTCTGACTAGGAGAGAAGAACGTTTCATTGACCTTCCCCCTTCTTAAACTGACGAGGTGTCACACCCGCGATCTGTTTAAAGCGTTGGGTAAAATAGTTCATATCTTCAAAACCAACTTTCTCTGCTATCTCATAAATCTTCAGATCTGTAGTTAAAAGCAAAAGCTTGGCTTGTTTGACACGTTCTCTCACCAGATAATCCTGAAAAGGTAGACCCAACTCTTTCTTAATCAAAGAACTCAGATAAGTCGGGCTAAAACCCAAGTCACTGGCCAAAGACTTTAAACTAAATTGGCTGTCATCCAGATGGGACTGGATTTTCTGAGCCATGTTTCCTTCAAACTTATCAGTCAATAGATCTTGTAACTGCTCTTCCTTTTCTTCCTTATCCAACTTTTGCTTGATTTTCCCCAACATTTCCTCAATATCCTGACGAGAAAAGGGCTTGAGCAGGTAGTCATCCACACCTAGTTTGACAGCAGACAAGGCATAATCAAAATCATCGTAGCCTGTTAAAAAGACCAAATGAACCTGAGGATAGGTTTCTCGTACCAGACTGGCTAACTGGATGCCATTCAGCTGAGGCATGTTGATATCGGTTAAAATAATATCTGGCACCTGTTTTTGGATCAAGTCCCAAGCCTGCCTTCCATTTTCAGCCTGACCGATGATTTCCATATCGTAGGCTGCTTCATTGACCAGTTTAGTCAAGCCTTGTCTTACCAGATATTCATCTTCTACGATTAAGATTGTATAGGTCATGCTTCTCTCCTTTGTCACTTACTAGTATCAGTATAGCAAAATTCTCCTCTAACTGCTTAGGAAAGCCCTCTTAATCGACATAATCTAGTAAATAAGCGTAGCCTTTTTCTTCCATTTGATCTTTGGGAATAAAGCGGATAGAGAGACTATTAATACAGTAGCGCAAGCCACCCTTATCCTGAGGCCCATCTGTAAAGACATGGCCAAGGTGAGAATCTCCAACTCGGCTCCGCACTTCCATGCGTGTCATATTGTAAGACTTATCTTCTTTGTAAGTAGCAACATCTGGACTGATTGGTTGGGTGAAACTAGGCCATCCGCAACCAGACTCAAACTTGTCCTTTGATGAAAAGAGGGGTTCGCCAGTTGCTACATCCACATAGATACCAGATTCAAATTTATCCCAATAGCGGTTTGAGAAAGCCCGTTCTGTTTGATTTTTCTGGGTAACTGCATACTCCTCAGGTGACAAGGTCTTTTTCAATTCCTCATCGCTTGGTTTGGGATATTTGCTGGCATCAATGACGGGATAGGCCGCCTGATTGACATTGATATGGCAGTAGCCATTTGGATTTTTCTTGAGATAGTCTTGGTGGTAATCCTCAGCCACTACAAAATTTTTCAAGGGTTCCTTTTCAACTGCTAGAGGTTGGTCGTATTTCTTAGCCACCTCATCAAAGACTTGGTTAATCACCTCTAAATCCTTGTCATCTGTGTAATAAACACCAGTACGGTACTGGGTTCCTACATCATTTCCTTGTTTATTTTTGCTGGTTGGATTGATAATGCGGAAATAATGAAGCAGGATTTCCTTGAGGGAAATTTGATTGGCATCATAAGTAACATGGACAGTCTCTGCATGTCCTGTTTGGTTAATCAATTCGTACTTGGTTGTTTCCCCTCTACCGTTCGCATAGCCTGAAACGGCATCTGTCACTCCAGGAACGCGTGAGAAATATTCCTCCACTCCCCAGAAACATCCCCCAGCTAGATAAATTTCGTGCAAGTCTGCATCTTTACTCACTTCTGTTTTTTTCACTGTTTTTCCTCCTTGGCTAACTGATGCTTTCTCAATTTGAGAGCTATCTGTCTGCCCCGCATTTCGCATCAATAGAAAATAGAAACCACTTATAGCTAGGACAAAAATCCCTGCCAAGACAAACAATTTTACTTTATCATTCATGGCCTTTCTCTACCCCATTTCTTTCAATGTTTTTAAAATCATATCCTTATCCATAAAACCAGGTTGCGTTTTGACTAGCTTACCTTCCTTGTCTATAAAGGCTTGAGTTGGGTAAGAACGAACACCATAACTTTCCAAAAGTTTGCCTGACGGATCAATTAGAACTGGGAAATTTTTATAATCCAAGCCCTTGTACCAGTTCTTAAAGTCTGCTTCAGCTTGTTCCCCCTTGTGTCCAGGAGACACCACTGTCAAGACCACATAGTCATCACCAGCATCCTTAGCAATTTCATCCGTATCTGGAAGACTAGCTAGACAGATAGAACACCAAGAAGCCCAGAATTTGAGATAGACTTTCTTGCCCTTGTAATCAGACAAGCGGTAGGTCTTGCCATCTACTCCCGTCAGTTCAAAATCAGCAACCGCCTGACCTTTAGTCGCAGTTTGTGAACTGACTTGTTCTGTTTTTGTTTGCTCCTTCATAGTAGATTCGTCTGACATATTTTTAGCCGAACAGGCTGCCAAGCAACAGATTGAGCCGACTCCAAGGAGACATGTTTGCCATTTTTTCATTTCTTTTTCCTCTCTATTCAAATAATGTAGTCAAAATGGAAGCATTTCCCAAAAGAACCAAAATTCCCATCACGATAATGAGGAAGCCACCTACTTTTTTGATAGTTCCAAGGTAGGGATGAAGTTTTCGGAAATGTTTCAAAACATAGCTGGAGGCTAGAGCTAAAACCAAAAATGGTAGTGCCAAGCCCAGCGTGTAAACCAACATGAGAGTAGCCCCCTGCCAAGCACCTGAGCCACCTGAAGCCGCCAAGGCTAAAACAGAGCCCAGAACCGGTCCCACACAAGGCGTCCAAGCAAAGCTAAAGGTCAACCCTAGTAAAAATGCCTGACTATAACCGTTCCCCTTTTGTCTTTCTCTCTTTAATTGTAGCCTTCTTTCCTTGTAGAGACCCTGAAAATGTAAGACTTCCATCTGGTGCAAGCCCAAGAGAATGATAACCGCACCCGTCACATACTGAAACCAAGAGGCATACAGCAAATTGCCTAAAAAACCAGCTCCATAACCCAGTAAAATAAAAATAAAGGAAATCCCCGCTATAAAAGCCAAAGTTCTCAATAAACTAACAACTGAGATTGAAAATTTGCCGCTAGAAGCCTGAGCACCATCTTTATCATCCAGTAAGACCCCTGCATAGACTGGCAACAAGGGTAAGATACAAGGAGAAAAGAAGGAAAGAATTCCAGCAAGAAAAACACTGATAAAAAAGATAATATTATCCATTGCCTTCCTCCATTCTTTGATTTGATAGGACTATTATAGCTCCAAAAATCAAGAAAAAATAGGGACAATGATAGGGTAAAATAGGAATTTAATCAGGTTATGTAAAAAATATTGCAAAAAAAGCCAGACACAGTCTGACTTTGATAGAAACAGAAAAGAAAATTCACTACTCTTCCCTACTTATCTGATAATAAATTAAGTCCGCCAGATATCCTTTTCTCTCTACACCATTGGCAATAGTTTTTAGATAGGACATTCCAGCCTTCTCCATGACACGACCTGAAGCTGGATTAAGACTGGCATATCGTGCTCTGACCTTTTTAAAACCTGCTTGAGTAAAACAAAAGTCCAAGACAGCTTTCAAGGCCTCTGTCATCATACCATGACCCCAATAAGCCTTGCCTAGCACATATCCAATTTCACAACTTGAATCATCCTCATCTATCTTAACGATACTGATATCTCCTACCACTTGCTCTGGTTTTTCTTTGAGACAAATGGCCCATTTGTAATAGTTGGGATTGGTATAGGAGGCATCCCAATTGCGGATCGAGTTTCGAGTCACCTCGACATCTGAATGAGGATCCCAGGTGACATAGGTCAGATTCTCAGCGGATGAAGCCCAATTCTGAAACATGGCTTCTGCATCACTTTCCACAAATCTTCGCAAGATTAAACGATCTGTCTGTAATATTTGCGTACCAATTGCTTTCATGACGATACCTCGCTTTCTGATAGATGATTCTATGTCCAATCTCAATTTAAATTTACTTTGCTTTTGAATTTCAAGGTAATAAGCTAAAAAGGTCCACTGGACCTTCTCTCACTTTCTTATTTCTAGGCTTAGGGTAAAAAGACTAAACTCAGTAACAGCTAGAAAACGAGTTTTTCATCTAATCCCTTGACGCAGTCGCTGTCTGGTTTGAAATGCGCTCTAGCAAGCTTTTTCAAACCTAGTCATCGTTGCGGGGCGGGGGTGAGACTACGAAATCGAACTCTTCGAGTTACCGGACCTTCCTCGTTTTCTTATTTCTAGACTCGGGCTTCAAGGTCCCCCGGACCTTCCTCGCTTACCTGTTTCCATGCTCGGGGTAAAAACCTCCACTGGAGGTTATTCTTGCTCTCGAGTTTCAGGGCAAGAAGCTAAAAAGGTCCCCCGGACCTTCCTCGCTTTCTCATTTCTAGGCTCAGGGTAAAAAGGTCCACAGGACCTTTTTACTCCCAAAAGTCATCAAATACGGTGATGGGTAGGTGGCGTTTGTGTTGGCCTTTGTGCCACCAGTTTTCGATTGTTGCTTGAGCTTCTGGGCTGATTGTTTTGCCTTCTAGGTAGTCGTCAATCTCTGCATAGGTGACTCCAAGTGCGACTTCGTCAGCCAGACCTGGTTTATCTTCTTCAAGGTCTGCAGTTGGGATTTTTTCATAAAGGGCTGGATCTGCACCAAGTTCCTTCAAGAGTTGTTTTCCTTGACACTTATTGAGGCGGTAAAGAGGGAGAATATCCGCACCACCGTCACCAAACTTGGTAAAAAAGCCTGTGATATTTTCCGCAGCATGATCTGTTCCAATGACCGCTCCGCTATGGGCACCAGCCAGGGCATACTGAGCAATCATACGGCAACGAGCCTTGATATTGCCCTTGTTAAAATCTGAAACAGGACTACCTGTCGCTTCAACTGCAGCTGTCATAGTGTCAGCTGATTCCTTGATATTCACAACCAAGCTGACATCTGGCTGGATGAAGGCTAGGGCTTTTTGAGCATCTGCTTCATCAGCTTGCACTCCATATGGCAGACGGACAGCGATAAATTTGTAGCTATCATCCCCTGTCTCTGCTCGCAGTTCTTCCATGGCCAGTTGAGCCAATCGTCCTGCTAAGGTTGAGTCTTGTCCTCCAGAAATCCCTAGTACAAAAGTTTTAAGGAAGGGGTGTTTTTTCAAATATCTTTTTAAAAAATCAATGGAACGACGAATTTCTTCCTGGGCATCAATCACCGGTTTGACACCCAGCTCTTGGATAATCGTTTCTTGCAAACTCATTCTTCTTCTCCTTCACCAAGGGCTTCCTTGCGCATTTTGTCAATCAAGTCCATCTTATCTTGCCATACATCACGCGCCAAATCCACTGGATAGTGCTGCGGATTGAGCACACGCTTATACTCATCCCAAAGCTTGTCAAATTCCTTACGAGCATAATCCTGAATCTCAGTCAAGCTAGGCAAGTTGTAAATCAATTTTCCGTCTTTAAAGATATCCACCAAGAGAGGAACAGCATCAAAATTACGAACGGTTTTCTTGATGTAAGTATAAGTCGGATGGAACATCTTGATTTCTGTCATGTCACTCACATCCACACCATCATAGGTGATGTAGTCGCCCTCTGACTTGCCTTTTTCACGACTGGTAATCCGCCACACCTGCTTCTTACCTGGCGTTGACACTTTTTCCGCATTATTAGACAGCTTGATGGTATTGCGCATGTTACCATTTTCATCTTCGATGGCCACAATCTTATAAACTGCTCCAAGAGCAGGCTGGTCATAAGCTGTAATCAGCTTAGTTCCCACACCCCAGACATCAATCTTAGCCTTTTGCATCTTGAGATTGAGGATGGTATTTTCATCTAGATCATTTGAAGCATAAATCTTAGCCTCTGTAAAACCAGCCTCGTCTAGTTGCTGACGGACTTTCTTAGAAATGTAGGCAATATCCCCAGAGTCAATCCGCACACCCATAAAGTTAATCTGGTCGCCTAGCTCACGTGCCACCTGAATGGCAGCTGGTACACCGATACGAAGGGTGTCATAAGTGTCCACAAGAAAGACACAGTTTTTGTGGGTTGCGGCGTAAGCTTTGAAAGCCTCATAGTCGTTACCATAAACCTGCACCAAGGAATGGGCATGGGTACCCAAGACAGGAATGTCAAAGAGTTTACCAGCACGCACGTTGCTGGTTCCATTGGCACCACCAATCACCGCTGCGCGTGTTCCCCAGATAGCCGCATCCATTTCTTGCGCCCTACGTGTCCCAAACTCCATCAAGGGTTCATCTTCGATAACTGAACGAATACGAGCTGCCTTAGTAGCCACCAAGGTCTGGTAGTTGACGATGTTCAAAAGAGCCGTTTCGACCAACTGGCATTGGGCTAAAGGGCCTTCAACTTGCACAATCGGTTCATTAGCAAAAACCAAATCCCCTTCTTGGGCAGAACGAACGGTCAACTCCAACTTGAAATTGCGAAGATAGTCCAAGAATTCCCCATGATAGCCAAGCGACTCCAAATAGGCAATATCACTATCTGAAAAACGCAAGTCTTCAAGATAGTTCACAATTCTTTCCAAACCAGCAAAAACCGCATAGCCGTTCTTAAAAGGCTGTTGGCGGAAATATACCTCAAAAACCGCCTTCTTATTGTGAATTCCTTGGTCAAAGTAAACCTGCATCATGTTAATCTGGTACAAGTCCGTGTGCAATGTCAAACTATCATCTGGATACATACTTTTCCTACTTCCTTAGCTAGAAATACATGAAAATTTTCAAAAACTTTCATGTATTCCAATAAATTAGTACTATTATATCACATTTTAGCTGGATTGAGAAAAGAGTAACAAGCTATTCTCCACTCTCCAGTTCATCCATGTCTTGCTCAAATTTTTTCTGAGCCCATTCGCCATAACTCTTAAGACCGAGATTGCCGATAAAGACCCAAGGAAGGTAAATGACATAAGTAATAACCCAAGCAGATAGGTATTTAACGTTCAAAGGATTGTGCTGATAAATTTCTATGTTGAATTGATAATTCTGTAACATCAAAAGAGTCGTAATAGCCAAGGTTAGGAAAAAACAACCCAAAATCGTAAAATGAAAACGACTATAGTAGGTCACTCCCAGATAACGGGCACGATTGAAAAAAAAGAAAATTCCTAATATCAGAGTATACACTAGAAAATTCGGATTAAAAAGAGATGGAGCCAACACTGCCACCAAATAGCTTAGAAGTACAAGCCCAATAAAGAGTGAAAAAGACTCTGCCCCAGCTTTATTGATTAGTTGTTCTTCTCTTTCGTCAAGTAATTGATAATGAATAAATTTAGTTACCATCTTCTTCCTCCCAAAATAATTGGTCTAGGGTTTTCCCTAAACATCTGCAAATGGACTGGCAGAGCGAGAGACTGGGATTGTATTTTCCCGCCTCTATCAAACCAATAGTCTGTCGCGTCACCCCGACAGCCTCTGCCAGTTGACCTTGTGTTAAATCAAGCTCCACACGAGCTAATTTTAATTTTAAATTTTTAGCCACCTGCGCCCTCCTTATAGTTTTAATACTCATCTACTCTTAAAAAATCCAAAACCAACACAAGCTGTCAGCTATTTATTATAACCTCATTAATTAGCACTCCAATATTATCTTCAGCCTAAAATCAGTATGTTGGATTATTTGAAATAAACTTCCTAGTTTACTCTTTTATTTTTGTTTAGTATTAGCTTTAGTAGAATCTTTTAAACGAGTTTTTATTGCTTGTACTTCTTGTTTAGTTTAGTTGGTTTCATATTACTATTATATAATGCTTTTGGAAATGAGTCTAGTATAAGTCAAAAACGTGGTGAACAGCAAGAGAAGGAGCATACCAAGATGACTGATTTTTTGCTGGTTTTAAGTATGCAAAATAATACTAAACGAAACTAAATGAATACTTCTTGCTTTTCTTGAGAGTGAAAAAGTACAATAAAATGATTGTAGTGATTACCACAAGATACTGACTAATAGACATCGTATTTGAAGCCACAAATACAGGTAAAGAATAAAAAGGAAGAAGTTCAATTGCTTTGATAAACAAATCATTACTAGTATTCATCATAATCGTATTTAATATATTAGGGATAAAGAGTAGTAAAGCAACTAAAATACCAAATATCAAGCCACTTTTCAATTTGTATAAATAGAAAATGTAAGATAATAGAAAATAAAATAGGACTAACAAAATTGTATTGACTACAATAGCTACTATAAAATCTAATCCTAAATCACCTGGAACACCCAATTTACATACGATGACTAGTAGCACAATGCCATTCAAAGCATAAATAATAGAAACTGAGATGGCATATAGAAAATTAGACAAGACGTAAATCATCCGATTTTTCTTTTGATTATAAAATAAACTGATCGTATTGTTAGAAAAATCCCTGCTAATAATTCGGTTAGCATGTATAACAGCCATTAACATACCGAGCATAGCATAAAAATTTGAAATATGCTTAATACCAAGTGATGTCCCTTGAGTCTTTAGAATAAAGAATGTAACCAGTATCGGCGGTATAAACGAGATAATCAATCCGAGATATATTACGCCTGATGAATATAAATCTCTTATATTTTCCTTAAGAAAATTCAATTTATTTAATTTCATGATTATAACCTTCCTTTATTTTGAACGATTTAGATAAATATCTTTAAGCGTCTCTTTTTTAGTTTCAAAATCAACTACTTTAATAGAGTTTTCGTTAAAAAATTTAAAAAGCTCACTACTTTGAATATTCCCAGACATAGTAATTTTCAGTCCCTCTTCCTGAACAATATCCCCAAATTCTTGTTTGGTAAGGAAAATGTCTTTATCTGTAGCTGATGAAAAAGCTATCTCAAACAAGCAATTATGTCTATCTTTTCCTACTTTTTGGAATGTCAAAAGCCCGTTCTCCAAGAAAAGGACCCTCTCACAAATTTCTTCAATATCTTCTAATTTATGACTCGATATTAAAATTCCCACATTTTCATGTAAAGCTAAGTTTTTTAGAACTGCTAAAACTATTTGTGATGATTCAATATCTAAACCATTAGTCGGTTCATCTAAAATCAATATATCAGGTTCCGTAACGAGAGTTAGAAGCAAAGCTAATTTTTGTTTTGTACCTAAAGAATAGGTCTTTACTTTTTTATTAATAGACTGAGTCAAATCTAACTCTTGGATCAAACTTCCAAATCTTTCTTTATTGTAGTCAACACCATATAAATTTGACAAATATTTTAAATTCTCTAAACCTGTTTTAGATAAAAATAATTTTGGTTCTTCGATTAAATACCCAACATTATCACTACTTATAATATTCCCTGAAGTCGGTTGATTATTCTGAACAAGAATTTTCATCAATGTACTCTTGCCAACTCCGTTTCTCCCTACTAGACCAACAATTTCACCCTTATTAAGTGCAAAATTTATATCTTTGAGAATGATTGAATGAGCATAATGCTTACTTACATTTATAACTTCCATTTTTTATTCCTCCATTAACATTCTTGGTTTTCTCTTTGATTCTCATTAATTTTAAAAAGTTGCGCCTCTTTTTAACAACATTATATCATATATCTAACTTAATGCAATATATAAATGTCATTTTGTAAAATTTTATTAACAAAAAACTCTCTACCACCTAAATGATAGAGAGTTTTCTGCTTATTCAATTTTCTCAAAACATCTACAGCATCGTAGGATTTCACATCTAATGTCTTAGCTACGACTGTATTGTCCTCAATATCGTCTAGAAAGACACAATTTGTAGATTATAACTGCTACTTATCGATAGTTACTCATATCCATTAGTCCGCCTCCATACTTATGTGTGATTTTCTATTTGTATTATACCTTCATATTCACCTTACAAATCCTTTTGGTAATAATATCTTTGCCCAATGTAGGGATAGTCTTGTAAAGTAAAGACTTCCTTGTAGCCATGCCTTTTATAAAAATCAGGAGCTTGAAACTGGTAAGTATTGACAAAAGCAAAACGACAGTTTCGATTCTTAGCTTCAGTTTCTGCTTGCTGCAATAGTTTTGAACCGATTCCTTGCCCTCGCAGTTCCTCTTTTACAAACAAATACTCAATTTCCAACCAATTTCCAAAAGTCTCTGCTATCAAACCTGCCAGGAGATTGCCCTTTTCATCTTCGACATAAAGATTAAGTGGCTCACTTTCAGCTTCTTCTCTTTTTGAACGGTTATAAAGACGAATCAGATTCCCTATTTCTTGTGATTTATGGGATTCCTTATTTTCCAATCTAAAGTACATCTAAACCTCCTTAAACACTGTTACAGCTTGATTATAGTCTTATTTCAATAGACTGTCAAACTAGCAAAAACCCACCAACTTGAGTTGATGAGTTTCGAATCTATTTTCTAAATTTCCACTGGCTATAAATCCCAAAACCGATAATCCAGATAGCTGAACCAATTGCTCCTACAAATGTAGACTCTTGTAAAAAGAGAGTCACAAAGACAAAGGCAAAGAAGAGCATGGTTAAAGGATTTAGGAAACGATAATGGGGCATGAGATAGCCATCCGCCATAAAGTCTGGTGATTTGCGATACTTGAGGTGAGCCACCATAATCAAGATATAAATGGCGATATAAACACCTGATGATGATGCCGTAATCAAAGCAAATGCATCCGAAACTCCAGGCAAGACATTGATAAAGGCCGCTAGGGCAATCAAGATTGCTGAAGCTATGATAGCATTTTGTGGCACATTATGGCGAGAAAGGGTATCTGCCTTGATTGCTTTTAGGAATGGATTTGGCGAATCATGGGCAATCTGGTACAAATGACGTCCTGTTGAATAAAGAGTTGAGTTAAGAGCAGATGCTGCTGAGGTCAAAACGACGAAATTAATCAAGGCTGCCGCCCACTTGATACCGGCCAATTCAAATACAGTAACAAAAGGTGAATCAGCGGATGCAAGTTCACGCCAAGGAATAATGGACATAATGGCTAAGAGAGCTCCACCATAGAAAAAGACGATACGCAAAGGAATTTCCTTAACGGCTTTTGGCAAGACCTGACGTGGATTTTTGGTTTCAGAAGTTGTGACCCCGATAAACTCAATCATGAGGTAGGCAAAGAACACCATCTGGAAGGCCATGACAAAGTTCACTCCACCATTTGGGAAGAGAGAGAAATTATCAGTAATATTGGCCAAACTTGCTACGCCATGAGGTGTCTTAAAGCCTGTCAAGACCATAAAGACTCCTGTGGCAATCATGGCTAAAATAGCCACAATCTTGACCATCGCAAACCAAAACTCAACTTCTCCAAAGAGCTTAACCGCAATCAGATTAACCAAGGCTAGAATGGTCAAAAATCCAATCTCAATCATCCAACTTGGCCAGCTAGGGAACCAAAACTGAACATAGTGAGAGATGGCTGTGATTTCCGCCATACCGATAAAGACAACGGATAGCCAGTAAGACCAAACCGAGAAATAACCCCAGCCCTTGCCTAAATGGCGCGTGATAAAGTTGATAAAGGTATGTTGCTCAGGGTCTTGGTAGAGCATTTCCCCAACCGCACGCATCATGAGGAACATGAAAGCCCCAGTAATCATATAAATCAGTACAATAGAAGGACCTGTTAGGCTGATAGAGCGACCTGCTCCCAAAAAGAGTCCTGTTCCGATTGTTCCTGCAATGGCCATAACCTGCACATGACGATTGGTCAGACCACGCTCCATCTTATTTTTTTTCTTCTTTGAACTCATATCGTCTCCAATTCAATTTAAAATGGAAAAAGGAGTGAGTGAAGCGCATTGCCTCCCCACTCCTTTTTTCTGCTCTTAGGCTGTTTTTTCAACCTTCAAGATTTTTACATCATAGCTACCAACAGGTGTTTCAATGGTTGCTGTGTCACCTGTTTTCTTGCCAATCAAGGCTTGTCCAATTGGGCTTTCATTTGAAACCTTACCTGCAAAAGCATCCGCACCGGCTGAACCTACGATAATATAAACTTCTTCTTCATCCTCACCAATTTCTTGGATAGTGACTGTTTTACCAATCGCTACTTCGTCTTGGGCAACTGAGTCGCTATTAACGATTTCAGCATAACGGATTTTTGTTTCCAAGCTAGAGATTTGTCCTTCGACAAAGGCTTGTTCATCCTTAGCTGCTTCGTATTCACTATTTTCAGAAAGGTCACCGTATGAACGGGCAATCTTAATGCGTTCTACCACTTCTGGTCGGCGGACCAATTTCAATTCTTCTAATTCTTTTTCAAGTTTTTCCTTTTCCTCAAGGGTCATAGGATATGTTTTTTCTGCCATATTTCTCAACTTTCTTTCGATAGTATTGAATCTCTATCTGAGATTCTCAAGTTTGTAGTCTTAGTTTGAACTACTATTTTGAGTAAGTTTACTATTAACGTGCTCAGCTACATTGCGATCATGTTCTTCCTGAGTAACTGCGTAATAGACTTTACCATCTGTAACATTGGCTACAAAGTAGAGGTTCTCACTCTTAGTTTGGTTGATACTTGCTTCAATCGCGTCCTGACTTGGACTATCTACTGGACCAGGCATCAAACCAGGTTTTGTATAAACATTGTATGGTGAATTAATCGATGTGTCAATTCCAGCATCATCTGCTAGGCTGATATTTTGGCCAAGTTTCCCTTGGGCATACAAGATTGCAATATTGCTTTGAAGTGGCATACCAAGGTTCAAACGATTGTAGAAGACACCTGCAATCAACTTACGGTCTTCAGTCTTAGCACCTTCTTTTTCAACAAGTGAAGCAATTGTTAGCAATTCATTGACTGTCAAGTTTTTAGACTTGATTGCACTATAGTGCGGAGTCAAGGTCTTATCCATAGCTGCCAGCATCTCATCAATCAAACTTTCAATAGTTGTGCTTTCCTTGATAGAGTAGGTCGCTGGGAAAAGATAACCTTCCAAACGGTAACGAACTCCACTTTCTTTCGTTGGCAAGCTTTCGAGTAGATTTGGATATTTAGCAACTTCTTGACTGATAAAGTTGTCATCTTGCACTTTAGCCAAGAAAGCTTCCGCTGTCAAAGGTTCTTTAAATTCACCTTGTAATTGGCCTACAGTTTGGGCAATTTGCTCAATTGTATATCCCTCTGGAATGGTCAAATCTGCAAGTGAAGGTTCTTGAGGTTCAGGAGTACCACCTTTTTGGAGTTCCTTAATGATATCCTCTGTACTCATGCTCTTTTGCAAATTGTAATATCCAGCCTTCAAATCTGAATAATTCTTATATTTTGCATAGAAAGCAAAAATCACACCGTGTTTAATCACACCAGAATGCTCAAGAGTTGATCCGATTTCTTGGACATTTGATCCCTCTGGGATTTGAACCGTTACATATTCCTTAGAATTTGCATCAACTGGTAATAAAGATGATTGAACATACTGGTAACCGAAGTAACCACCTGCCGAAATCAAGACAAGGAAAATCAGTAGAGAAATGAAGAATGCCTTCAAATGTGATTTTTTCTTCTTAACTGGTTTAACTGTCTCACGGCGACTACGTCTAGGAACTGAACCTAGGCTATCTGCCGATTCAGCTGACTCAGATAGCTCATTATCCACTGCAGGAGTACTAACTTCTTCCTGTTGTCTACTTGTTTTATACGACACCGCAACCTTTGTTGGAATCTCGTTAAATTCTTTGTCTTCGTTAAGTTTTACAGGTTCTACTTTTGGTTGAACTGGCTCAAAAATAGGTTCTACAGGTTCAACTACAGGCTCAGCAGCCGCTTCAACTTTAGATTCTGCAACTTCTTCATTTGCTGCAATTTCATCCGAAATATCATTTGAACGTAACGGAACACTAGGAGCATTCTTTAATATTTGATCCACAACAGAAAGAGAATTAGCCATCAACTCTTCTGCTGAAGGTTCATGTTCCTGAGTTGAAGGAACTACTGAATCTTCTTGAGATGAAGGAGTTTCAAAACTTGTAATCTCGTTTTCTTGCTCACTTCTATCTTGTTTTTTTACTCTCTCTAAATCACGTAAAATTTGCTCTTTAAAGCTTAATTTTTCGTCTTCTCTTGTTTTTTCACTCAAAAGTTTATCCTCCTCGTTGACAATCCATAATATTATATCTTAAAAACGAAAGAAAAGCAACCTAGCATGCTTTTCTAGCTTATTTTTTAGCGTCCCAGACCATATCATACCATGTTTCTCCTGCAAAGGTTGATTGGGACTGGCCTTCATTGACAAATCCATGTTTTTCGTAGTAGGAGATGAGATAGTCATGACAGGTTAGGTTAATACCTTCTCTTTCGTGTTCAAGAGCCAACTCTTTCAAGGCTATTAGTAATTTCTGACCAAGTCCACGGCCCTGTGCTTCCTTGGCAATAGAGAGACAGGTCACAGAGATATAGCCACCCCGTTCATGACTATAGTCTTTTATGTCTTCTGTAAAAGACTGGTCTTGCAGATAGCGGTGAGGGGCAACTGGCCCTTCTATATACCCCATGATTCTGCCCTCTTTTTCTGCAACCAGAAAGGAGGTCTGAATTTTTCGCAAATGAGCTTCAAAAACCGAGCGAGGAATGGCTTCTTCAAGTGAGAAATTTTCTAGTTCAATCTCGACAATCCGATCCAAATCTTCTAATTTTGCTTGCCTGATCTTCATTGTACCTCCAGGTAAAAAGGATTAAACCAAATCATACTATAACCCTGGCTAGCTGCATAAAGGGAAGTTTCTTCATCAATAAAACCGTTCATTTCAAAATAGGATAGCAACTCATCAGGACTCTTCAAACGAATAGCTTTGTAATCCAGCTCAATCGCCACCTCTTTCAAGGCCGCAAGAAGAAGCGTGCCCAAGCCCTGTCTCTGATGGCCAGAGTCAATGACTAAAGAATGCATTTCTAGACATTGCGGATTATGTGGCTGAGGATCGCCTAGAACATAGCCCAGAAGCTGATTTTCATCCCTAGCTAGAAGAAAGGTATCCGCACACTTACGGATACTTTCTTCTAAAATATGGGAAGGTTGCTGCTTTTCAGCTGGAAAAGATGAGGCCTGAAGTGCCTCTATCTCAGTTAAATCAGACTTACTTGCCCGAATGATTTTAATTGGAATTTCCATGAGAACTTCCTATTGAACATTGCTTGTCAGGTTAGACAAGAGACGCTCGAATGAATATTCATAGGTTTGGATATCTCCTGCTCCCATAAAGACGTAAACAGCATTGTCATGGTCTAGGAGTGGAGAAACATTTTCAACAGTAATCACTTGGTGTTTCTTATTGATTTTATTGGCTAGGTCTTCTACCTTAACATCACCATGGTCTACTTCACGAGCAGATCCATAAATTTGGGCTAGATAAACAGCATCCGCTTGGTTCAAAGCGTGGGCAAATTCGTCCAACAAGGCAATGGTTCTTGTAAAAGTATGCGGTTGGAAGACTGCAACAATTTCCTTGCTTGGGTATTTTTGACGCGCCGCATCCAAGGTCGCAATAATTTCTGTTGGATGGTGAGCAAAGTCATCGATAATCACCGTGTCATTGACAATTTTCTCAGTGAAACGACGCTTAACACCAGCAAAAGTTTTCAAGTGTTCACGCACCAAGTTCAAATCAAATCCTGCTGTGTAAAGCAATCCAATAACGGCTGTCGCATTCATGATATTGTGACGACCAAAGGTTGGAATATGGAATTGCCCTAATTCTTGACCACGGAAATGAACTGTGAAGGTTGAACCAGTTGTTGAACGAAGAAGATCACTAGCAACAAAGTCATTACCTTCTGATTCAAAACCATAATAATAAATCGGAGCATCAGACGTAATCTTACGCAATTCAGCATCTTCACCGTAGATAAACAAACCTTTGGTAATTTGTTTAGCATAGTCGTTAAAGGCATTGAAAACATCCTCTAGACTTGTGAAATAGTCTGGATGGTCAAAGTCAATGTTGGTGATAATAGAGTATTCTGGGTGATAAGGCATAAAGTGACGCTCGTATTCGTCAGATTCGAAGACAAAATATTTGGCATTGGCTGAACCACGACCGGTCCCATCTCCAATCAAGAAGCTAGTATCTGTGATATGAGACAAGACATGAGACAACATACCTGTAGTTGAAGTTTTTCCATGTGCTCCAGCTACTCCCATGCTAACAAAGTCGCGCATAAAGCTACCTAGGAACTCATGGTAGCGTTTGTAGCTAATGCCATTTTGGTCTGCATAGGCAATTTCGACATTGTTATCTGGACGAAAGGCATTTCCAGCGATAATTTCCATATCACCGTCTAGATTCTTTTCATCAAAAGGAAGAATAGTAATCCCTGCCTGCTCAAGACCACGTTGAGTAAAGTAGTACTTTTCAACATCTGATCCCTGTACCTTATGCCCCATTTGGTGCAACATCAAGGCCAAGGCACTCATCCCTGATCCTTTAATTCCGATAAAATGATATGTCTTTGACATGTTTTCTCCCCTATTCCGTAATTCTTGTCAGATTCAACTCTTGGGCCACCTGACGTTCTTGTTCTTTTTGTTGATTCTTTTTATTGTAGATTTGGCTCTTCTTCAGAAAATCATAGTTGTTTTTCTTTGGACTTGAAGTTTCTTTTGGCTCAGCTTGAGTCGAAATATTGTTCACTTCTTCCGCCAAGATATAATGAGACTGGGTCAATTTTTGGCTATATTTGACAAATTCACCAGGATTTTCCTTTTGGAAAGGAGCTGTAGGTTGATTGCCCTGTCTAACTAGACTTGGCTGAGAATGGCGTCTTGTAGGAGTAATATCCTTAGTCAGATAACTTGCTGAGCGTTTCTTTTTCAAGTCCGCACGCGCTTCTTCACGCGCCACCTCCGCATAGCTCTTTCCTTCTTTTTTTACTCCTAAGCTAGCCTTCTTAGGTTTCTCTACTGGCTTTTCAATCGTTTTTTCTGGTCTTTCTTCAGTAATAGGGGCCCACTCCAGATAATTCTTATCACGGTATTCTCCCTTGATATTACTGATAAAGTCAGACTCATCATAGAGGTCCATAACCGGCATCTCAGTCAGCATGACCTCATTATCTGACACTAATGGAAATCGTTCTTCTCTCATTTTCTATTTCCTTTCAACACTTCATTATAGCGTATTGTCTTGATTTTTCAAGTGCTGGCTTCAGAAATTCCTAAAATTTCTCTAATTTCTGCTAGGGTCAGACTGCCACGTGACTCTGTGCCATCCAATACTTGTGACACCAGATGTTTCTTTTGTTCTTGGAGTTCCTGAATTTTTTCTTCAATGGTTCCCTTGGTCACCAAGCGATAAACCTCAACCGTTTCTTCCTGACCCATCCGATGGGCACGGCCAATGGCTTGCGCTTCCACCGCAGGATTCCACCAAAGGTCAACCAAAATAACCGTATCAGCACCTGTCAGATTCAGACCGACACCACCAGCCTTAAGGGAAATCAGAAAGGCATCTCTTTCTCCTTGGTTAAAGGCCTTGGTCATGTCTTGTCTTTCCTTGGCTGGGGTCGAACCGGTAATTTTAAAGGAAGTCAAGCCCAAGTCTGGCATTTCTTGTTCAATTTTCTCCAACATTCCCTTGAACTGTGAGAAAATCAAGACACGGTGTCCGCCGTCTGCCACCTGTACCAGCAGGTCTCGGAGACTATCCAGTTTACCACTGGCACCCTGATAATCCTCCATAAAGAGGGCAGGGGTGTCACAGATTTGGCGCAAGCGCATCAGACCAGACAAGATTTCCACCCGACTTCGCTGAAATTCCTGATCTGACACTTGAGCCAGACGGTCACGCATCTGTTGTAGCTGGGCTAGGTAAATAGCCTTTTGCTGATCTTCCAGTTCATTTTTATAAACCACTTCAATCAAGTCTGGCAATTCAGTCAGAACTTCTTCTTTCTTGCGCCGCATCACGAAAGGCTTGATAAACTGAGCTACTCGCTCAGCTGGTAATTTCATAAATTCTTTCTTGCTTGGCAAAAGTCCTGGCATGACGATTTGGAAAATAGACCACAACTCACCCAGATGGTTTTCAATAGGAGTTCCTGACAAGGCAAAGACTGACGGCACCACAAATTGTCTCAAGGTCTGGGCAATCTTAGTTTGGGAATTTTTCATGACCTGAGCTTCATCTAAGAAAAGGAAGTCAAAGGCCATCCCCTGATAAAGATCACTATCCTGACGGAAGGTAGCATAGCTGGTCACATAGATTTGATGGCTCTCAGCAAGAATCTCTTCACGATTAGCTTTCAAACCATGAACAACAGCCACATCCAACTGTGGGGCAAATTTCTGAAACTCATCTGCCCAGTTATAGATTAAACCTGACGGAGCTAAAATCAAGACCCGACTTTCTTTTGACACTTGACTGGTCAAAAAAGCAATGGTCTGCAGGGTTTTACCAAGTCCCATATCATCAGCCAAAATCCCACCAAAACCATAATGATAGAGCATTTGCAACCAACGAATTCCCTTTTCCTGATAATCTCGCAAATCAGCCTGAACCTGAGTTGCTTGTCTAGGGAAGTCCTCTGGATGCGTCAAATCCTGGGCCAGATTCTGGAATTCTTGTGAAAAAGAAACACGATCTCGTCCTTCAAAGAGATGGGCTAAACTATAAGCCAAAGATTTTCGAGCCTGCAAGGCCCCATCTTTTAATTCAAACTGCCCCAGTTCCTGTAGATTTTGGCGAATTTTCTTGGTTTCTTCATCGAAAAAGTAGACTTGATTGGACGCACCAATGTAAAAATCTTGATTGGCAACCAAGGCCTGCATGGCTTGGTCAATTTCCTCTTGGGCAATATCTTGAAAATCAAACTGGATTTCCAAGAGACCTCCCTTGGAAGCAATCTGCACTTGAGGGCTTGCTAGGCTATAAATTTCTTCTAGCTTGTCTGATAGATCAACATTCCCGAGTTTTTCAAAAACTGGAATGATGTCATGGAAGAAATGATAAACAGACTCGGCTTTTAAGGCCTGACGCCAAGATTGAAAGTCTGCTTCAAATCCAGCTGCCAAACAGACTTGGAAAACTCTTTCTTCTAAGTCAGCATCACTCGAAAAAGGTAATTCTTCTAGCTCTTGTCGGCTAGATACCTTCCTGTCTCCATAATCAAACTGAATTTCTAAACGAATCCGATTGTCTTCTTCCCTATCAAAGTAAAAAGAGGGTTCAAAAGTTTTGATATGTAGACGTTCTGGAGCTGAAACGGTCCCCATCTGGCTAAAAAGAGTTAAACAGGAAGCCAATTTATCGCGGTCACTGCTATCAAATTGCAAGTATTTCTTTCCATGCTGATCCAAAGGCAACGCTTTGATTTCCTTGAGAAGACGTATCTGCTGGTCTGTTAGAAAATAAACCTGTCCTTTATGGAAAAGTACGGCTCCCTGATAAAAGACATTGACTCTAGGACTCTCACTGATTTCCATTTCAAAATAATCCGAGTATTCTTTTACTATAAAGGCAAATAGATTAGCACCCGCATGCAAATCCTGAAAAATCAGGGTTTGGTAGCTATCTACTTGATGGTCAAATTGAAAATGCGGCAAGGTCATCAGTAAATTCACACCCTGCTCAAAAAAGGTCAGAGGAAAAAAGAGATGCCGACCCTGGTTTTGGAAAAAAAGATCTGGACTAAGTCCTTCCTCCGTTAGTCCCCGCAAAAAAGCCAGAAGCTCTTGACTTGCCTCATCAAAGGCTTCCAAAGACAGAGATTCCTCATAAGTTTTTCCAATCATATAAGGTTTTCTCTTCTCGACGACTTTTAAAAAGAGCGGAATATCCCGAATGACATAGTATTTTTGACTATTGGTTTGCCCGATTCTCAGAGTCCACAAGATACGATTGGTTCCTGCTTCCACTTGTCCCACAGCCGATAATTCATAGGCACGTTCTGCTTTTGGAGACAAGATTCGGTCCAAAAATTTACCACCCAAGGTCACCTTGGTTTCAACGGCTTCTTTTTCTTCATGACCTTCTTCAAGACCCTGCAAGATTTCTTGGCCACGCTCATCATTTTTCAAAAAATGCTCCAGAGCTGCCAAATGCACACAGTAGCCCCTCTTTTGGAAAAAATCGCAGGCACAAAAAACCAAATCATCCTCTAAACTATAGCGCAGTTCTTCTTCTGCGACGCGAGCGTAGAGCCGATTATTCTTTTCCTTGATGATGTCAACTTTACCAGTTTCATAAAGGGCAACGCCTTCGATACGGACTTTCCCCGGAATCAATTTAGCCATATTTTTACCTTTACCTTATCTTTTTATTATACCATATTTTCCCCTATGAAAATAGCCTTCTAAGGATACTTTTCTCCTAGAAGGCTGGATTTTTAAAGTTTAGCAAAAGTGGTCACGATGCGTTGGCAAACCTCTTCTAGTACTGACTTCGGCATAGCTACATTGAGACGGGCATGGAGACTCCCTTCCTCTCCAAAATCCAAACCACGGTTGAGGATAACCTTGGCTTCATTTCTCAACAGCTCTTGCAATCTTTCATCAGTCAGGTCATAGGCTGAAAAATCAAGCCAAATCAAGTAGGTTCCTTGCGGCTTCATGACCTTGATTTTAGTCTCTTTTCCAAATAAATCTACCACATAATTAATATGGTCTTCAAAGACTTGCTTGAGTTCCTCTAGCCAATCCTTCCCATAGCGATAAGCAGCTTCTGTCGTCAGATAACCCAAGCCTGAAATTTCATGTTGATTATTAGCCAACTGGCGTTTCTGGTAAGCCACTCTCAACTTAGGATTTTCAATGACTGCATAGGAATTTTTTGTTCCAGCGATGTTAAAAGTTTTAGTAGCACTGCTTAAGACGATAGCAAATTCTTTAAAGGCAGGATTAATGGTATTGAAAGAATGGTGTTTGTGACCAAAGAGGGCCAAATCTTGGTGAATCTCATCTGAAACCAAGAAAACACTATGTTTTTGACAGAGCTGGCCAATCTTCTCCAACACTTCCTTTTCCCACACACGTCCACCAGGATTATGAGGGTTGCAGAGGATATAGAGTTTCACATCCTCTTCTACCAAATCCTTCTCCAATTGGTCAAAGTCAATCTCAAACAGACCATCCTTTTCCACCAAAGAATTGGTAATCAATCTGCGGTTATTCAACTTGACACTGCGAGCAAAAGGTGGGTAAACTGGTGTGTTAATCAGAACTGCCTCGCCTTCTTTTGTAAAGGCTTGAATAGCTGTTGAGATGGCTGGTACCACACCCTCGATAAAGACAAGAGCCTCTTTGTCAAAGTGGTAACCGTGTTGTGTTGCTTCCCACTTTTGAACTTCCTTAATTAACTCTTCACTGGCATAGGTATAGCCATAAACCAGTTGATCAGCGTAAGTTTGCACAGCTTGGCGGATTTCAGGCAAGACTACAAAGTCCATATCCGCTATCCAAGCTGGTAGGATTTCACTATCCGTTTCTGCTTCTTTCCATTTATAGGTATGGTGCCCTAAACGGTTGGGCAGGCTTGTAAAATCATATTTTCCCATCTTTATCTTATCCTTCTAAGGCTTGGCGCAAATCTGCAATCAAATCTCTAGCATCCTCAATCCCAATCGACAAACGCAATAGGTCATCTGTCAAACCATAAGAATGGCGCACTTCTGCTGGAATATCAGCATGAGTTTGCGTCGTTGGATAAGTAATGAGACTTTCTACCCCACCCAAACTTTCGGCAAAAGAGAAAACCTTGAGGCTGTTCAAAATGTGAGGAATGCGTGTTTCATCGGCTACTTTAAAGGAAATCATGCCCCCACGACCAGTGTAGAGAACTTCCTTAACTGCTGGAGAATCCTTCAAAAAGGCAACCACTTCTTGGGCATTGGATGTTGAGCGCTCCATACGAAGAGATAAGGTCTTGAGACCACGAATCAATTGATAACTGTCAAATGGAGACAAGACTGCCCCTGTCGTATTGAGATTGTAAAAGAGTTTCTCGTATAGTTCTAAACTATTGGTCACAACCACTCCAGCCAAAACATCATTGTGACCTGCTAGATACTTGGTTGCTGAATGGAGAACGATATCTGCTCCATCTTCAATCGGACGTTGGTAGATAGGGCTGTAGAAGGTATTGTCTACCACCACTTTGGCACCCTTAGCATGAGCCAATTTGGCTAGTTTTTCGATATCAAATTCCAACATCAAGGGATTGGTTGGGGTTTCGATATAGAGAACATCCACGTCCTTTTCTAACTCGGCAATCAACTCTTCTTCTGTATTGGCATAGGTAAAATGGAAACGGCCTTCCTGCTCCACTTGGTTGAACCAGCGGAAAGAACCACCATAAAGGTCACGGACAGCCAAGACCTTACTTCCTACTGGAAAGACGCTAAAGGCCAGTACAATAGCTGACATACCTGAGCTAGTCGCTAGGGCATAGTCTGCGGACTCAATAGCCGCCAAGACTTCTTCCGCCTTACTGCGAGTTGGGTTTTTGGTGCGCGTATAGTCAAATCCAGTAGACTGACCAAACTCTGGGTGCTGATAAGTCGTCGAAAAATGAATCGGTGTCACCAAAGCTCCTGTCGCTTCATCTGACTTGATACCCGCCTGGGCCAAAATTGTGTTAATGTGTAATTCCTTGCTCATACAATACCTCCAAATCTATAGTAACTATTGTACCACTTATTTTCATCAACTCATTTTCTTCTTTTCAAGAGCTAGTTATAGTTTCAAACTATATAAAAAACGACAGCTTCTTTCGAAACCATCGTTTTTCTTGAAAAATCCTTATTTTACATGTTTTGCCAATTCTTCTTGGGCTTTTTTATTGGATTCTTCTTTTTCTTTCAGCCATTTTTCTTTGGCTTTTTCATATTCTTCTTTTGTGACTGTCTTATCTTGTACTTTGAGGTATTTATATGATTCAATACCTTTATTACCAGCTAATGAATATGGTTCTGAGAAAGGAACTGTTTTTCTCAATACTGGTGTTCCCCCCTTAGAAATATTTGGAATCGCTAAAGCGCTATCTACCAACCATGCTTGGATCTCAGCATACTTTTCATAGCGTTTTGCAAGATCTTGCTCCTTATTGGCTTCTTCCAGCATTTGAGTGTAGATATCCAGTCCAACAGCCTTAGCCTTATCATTAGATTCACCAGGCTCTATACCCAGATTTTGCAACACTCCACCGCTCTTCACATTGAAAATATCAAGATAAGTTGATGGATCTTGATAGTCAGATCCCCAACCACCGTTATATAGATCGTAATCTTTCTGAGCAGCAGTCTGAGCCAAATAGCTTGTATTGTCATAATCTTCAGTAGTGAGTTGTTGAATATCAATTACAACGTTCTCTGCACCTAAGGCTGCTTCAATAGATTGCTTCATAGAGTTTGCCTCTTGGACACCCTTTTTAGCAGCTTGGTCAACTGTCATGTCCAAGTGAATAGGGAATTGGACTCCTTTAGCTTGGAGTTCTTTCTTAGCCTCTGCAAATTTAGCTTTAGCTTTTTCAGCATTGTAGTATGGATCTTGGGCATCCGCAAAGTTGATTCCTTGCCATTCCTTACCATAATTCACCATCTTAGAGGCTACTACTTCACCAAAGTCTTTTCCGTTGATACTTACGAAGTTTGGAGGAACGACTAGGTTACGCAAAATCTTAGTTGCACCATCTTCTCCCTGAGATTGAGCCCCGTAAGCTGTACGATCATATGCAAAGTTGATGGCTTGACGGAAGTTTTTGTTAAGAACCGCTTCTTGAGTCGATTTCTTTTCAGCATCACTTGTTTTTGAAGTGAATTTATAAGATTTTCTATCTAGGTTAAAGTTTAAGAAGTAAGAAGTAGCATCTTGCAAGCTATAGATGATATTGTCCTTATTCTTTTCTTTAATTCCTTCAAAGCTTGAACTATTTGGATAAAGGCGAGCATAACTATAAGCTCCCTCGACAAAGTTACGAGCTAGTGCATCTTGGTCACTACCATCATAATAGGCCAATTTCACATCATCTACAAAGACATTTTTAGCATCCCAGTAGCTAGGATTTTTCTTGAATTCGATGACAGATTTTGAAACAAAGGATTTCATCAAGAAAGGTCCATTGTACAAAATACTAGATGGGTCTACCTTCCCAAAATCATCCCCTTTTGATTTCAAGAAATCAGCATTGACTGGGAAGAGAATGGTTGACGTTGTTTTTGAATTCCAGTAAGATTCTGGTCGTGTCAAGGTATATTGAACCGTTTGGTCGTCAAGTGCTTTAACTCCAACAGTTGAAAAGTCTGTTGTTTTACCAGTGATATAGTCATCTAAACCAGCAACGGATTCTTGCACCAAGTACAAGGCTTCTGATTTTTTATCAGCCGCATATTTCAAGCCAGTTACAAAATCTTGGGCAGTTACAGGAGCATATTCATCTCCATCTGCAGTATACCATTTAGCATCTTTACGCAGTTTGTAGGTATAGGTCAGACCATCCTTGGATACACTCCAATCCTCTGCCAAGGATGGGATATAGTTCCCATACTGGTCATTTTCCATGAGCCCATCTACCAAATTAACCACGATATCATTAGTTGTTGCACGGTTTTCTGCTAGATAATTCAAACTAGACGGATCACTAGTATAAACATAGTTATATGTTTTTGACGCTGTGCTGGAATTTCCACACGCGCTTAATAAAATACCTGCACTTAATACGACACCTGCAAGCGTTGCATACTTGGCTTTAGACTTTTTCATCTTCAGAACCTCCTGATTTAAATATTTGTCTTATTATACAACTTGAGTTTTATTTAGTCAATAGATTTTTAAGTAAAATTTAAGAAAAATTAAATTACCATCTACAAACTTTAGCTATTATTCTACAAATTAATAAAAAAGAGAATAAATTGAACATTTTATGGTAGAAATGTTCAATTTATCCCTTTTATTTATAAATATTTTTTAAGTTAACTTTAATTTGATTCGTAAGCGATCTGCTTGAGCTTTTCCAATAACCTTATCCAATAAACGGGTACGGAGGCTCATAATTCCATAAGCTCCTCCACCCATGGTACCGACAAGGGCTACATAAAGGAAGCTCCACAAACGCCCACTTGGTTGGAAGACAAATCCCAGTACCCACTGAATAGCGCCTACACCGATGAACATAACAAAAGTCAACAAACTGATTAAAATCGTTCTCCTAAATACCACATTACCTCTCATTCCTGTTACCCTACATAGTTCACGATAAATGAATATAATAGGGATGATAAGAGCGATTGATGTTGAAATCAAAGGACCATAACTGTGAAAAAGATAAATTGTTGGTAATTGCAAGACTAGCTTAGCAACCGAACCATAGAAAAAGTAACGGATTGCTTTACGGTTATGGAACATAGCCTGAAGCATTGGTGACAAAACCATATATACACCCAAAATGGTTGACTGTAAGACTGCAAAGATAAACAAACCTAATGCCAAACCATCTGGCTTCCCGTAAAATATGGTATAAATAGGTTCACCGACCATGACCACTCCCACAGTTGCAGGAAAAAGAAACAATAGAAGCATAGTTAGATTATCTTGAATCAATTTAGAGGCAGACCTCAAATCACCTTTCACATAGTTTTCGGTCAAAAGTGGCAAGCCTACACCACCAATCGAAACTCCTAAGGAAATCAAAATCATAGTGATTTTATTAGGATTGGCTGAGAAATAAGAAAACATGACAACCAAGTCTTCATTACTATAGTTGGTAAACCAGCTCATACTATTGATAAAGGTCATCTGATCCAAAATCTGGAAAAGCTGGATAGCAGACCCTGTCAGGATAAAAGGAATGGCTTCCTTAATGGTATCGATCAAAAGACGCTTACTATTAATCTTATCTCCTGTTTCAAGGACTCTTTTAAGTAATCCTTCTTTGGCAAGGAAATAGATCAAAACTGCAAAACTGGCTACCATGCCGACAAAGGCAGCAAAGGTGGATTGGGTAACCGCTGCTAGATAATCTCCTGAGCCCACTTTCATAATGATAAAGGTAGCCAAGAGCATCCAGATTACACGAATGACCTGTTCAGCGATTTGGCTCATGGCATAAGGTTTCAGGTTATTCATCCCTTGGAAGAAACCTCGGATAACACTCATAGATGGGAAAATCAAGACTGCCCAAGCCAAGCTCTGCATGATTGGGATCAAGTCTTTCCCCACACCCGATAAGTCTGCTAGCCAAGGAGAAAAGAGATACAAGACTAATGCAAAGACCAGACCAAGTCCTGTCATAAAGCCTAAAAAACTCCGAATCAGGGCAAAGCTATGCTCTTCTTCTCGCATGGTATTGTACTTGGCCACTTGCTTGGCCACCGCAACTGGAATACCCGCTGTTGAAACCAGCAAGAACCATGCATAGATATTGTAGCCCATGGTAAAGAGACCATTTGCTGTAGCCGCATAAGACCCCATCCAGATATACCAAGGGATGATATAAATGGCACCGAGTAGACGACTGATAAAGTTACTAGCCGTTAGCCAAGCAGTCCCCCGTAACATCTGGGCCTGCTGGTGATTGTTTTCGTTAGACATAGATTCCTCATTTAATTTTAATCACTAGGAAAAATTCCTTATCTTCCATTATAAACTTTTCCTTGTCACTTGTAAATTTACGACTTTCGGTTTACAATAGAAAGTATGATTAAGATTGAAACCGTATTAGATATTTTAAAGAAAGATGGTCTCTTTCGTGAGATTATCGACCAAGGACATTATCACTACAACTACAGCCATGTCGTATTTGACACCATCTGCTATGATAGCCGCAAAGCCAAAGAGAAGAGCCTCTTTTTCGTCAAGGGTGCTGCCTTTAAGAAGGAATTTCTGATTTCTGCCATCTCTCAAGGCCTCGGTTGGTATGTGGCTGAAGAAGACTATGAGGTTGGTATTCCTGCTATTATCGTCAGTGATATCAAGAAAGCCATGAGTTTGGTAGCTATGGAGTTTTATGGCAATCCACAGGAAAAACTTAAACTCCTTGCCTTTACTGGAACCAAGGGTAAGACAACAGCAGCCTATTTCGCTTATAATATCTTATCTCAAGGGTATCGACCGGCTATGCTCTCGACCATGAACACAACTCTAGATGGCAAGACTTTCTTTAAGTCTGCATTGACAACCCCTGAGAGCATTGACCTCTTTGACATGATGAATCAAGCTGTGCAAAATGACCGTACTCACCTCATCATGGAGGTATCCAGTCAGGCCTATCTGGTCAAACGTGTCTATGGTCTAACCTTTGATGTGGGAGTTTTCCTCAATATCAGCCCCGACCATATCGGCCCGATTGAACACCCTAGCTTTGAAGACTACTTCTACCACAAACGTCTCTTGATGGAAAATAGCCGAGCAGTCATCATTAACAGTGACATGGACCACTTCTCTGTACTAAAAGAACAGGTAGATGATCAAGACCATGATTTCTACGGTAGCCAGTCTGATAACCAAATCGAGAATTCCAAAGCCTTTAGTTTTTCAGCTACGGGTAAACTTGCTGGAGACTATGACATCCAGTTAATTGGGCACTTCAACCAAGAAAACGCCGTCGCTGCCGGACTTGCTTGTCTCCGTCTCGGAGCTAGTCTTGAAGACATCAAAAAAGGAATCGCTGCAACCCGTGTTCCGGGTCGTATGGAAGTCCTCACTCAGAAAAATGGAGCCAAGGTTTTCATCGACTATGCCCACAATGGTGACAGTCTGAAAAAACTAATCAATGTTGTAGAAACTCATCAAACAGGAAAGATTGCTCTGGTCTTAGGTTCGACAGGAAACAAGGGAGAAAGCCGTCGTAAGGACTTTGGCCTCCTCCTTAATCAACACCCTGAGATTCAAGTTTTTCTGACTGCTGATGACCCTAACTATGAAGACCCAATGGCCATTGCGGATGAAATCAGTAGCTATATCAGCCATCCTGTTGAAAAGATTGCCGATCGCCAAGAAGCTATCAAGGCAGCGATGGCTATCACAAGTCAAGAATTAGATGCTGTGATTATCGCTGGTAAGGGAGCCGATTGCTACCAAATCGTCCAAGGTAAGAAAGAAGCCTATCCAGGAGATGCAGCCGTCGCAGAAAATTATTTATAAGATAGTAAAAAATCAAGGGAAATGAAACCCTTGATTTTTTTATCTTTATTTAAAAGCGTTTTTCAAACCTTCAACGGCACCTTCTACAGCATCTTTAGCATCTTCAACTACTTCTTTTGCCTTAGCAACTGTCTTTTCTACAGCGCCTTCTGCTTCAGTCTTACCATCTCCAGTAACTTTACCAAATCCTTCTTTAATAGCGCCTGTTGCTTGTTCCAATTTGTTTTCAAGTGACATATGATTGTCTCCTTTAGTTTTATTCCGATATGTGTTATCGGTTACATATAGTTTATACTTAATCCTAAGGAAAGTCAAACAATGTGCTCAGAAACAAAATTTCAAGCTAAGTAGAAAGTTAATCTCTCCTTGTCAAAATCGACGGCCAATTCATACTTTCCCTCTTCATTTTGGACAATATAACCTAGGACAACTAAACTGTCCACAAAGATATCACGGCGTTTCTGCATCAGTTGATCTTTTTTGAGAAATTTTAGCAAAAAAGTCGTCATATATTTGAGAGCATACTCAGGATTGACATCTCCCAAAATGTCATAAAGTTCCTGCTGTTTTTCTGTCAAAGGATACTGATGTTTGACCTTGTAGAAATAATTGGACAGGGTCATTTTAGTCCGCGCAAAGTCCGTCTTTTCAACTAAAATAGATTCATTGGTTTGATTTCGTAATTCCGTCTCAAACCTCTGCTCTAACAAGGCTTGATAGACCGGACTATCTTCGCTAACAAAAATCTCTTGATCCAGTTCGAGATTATCGAGTGATTCAAGCATAGGAAGATTAAGGTAATAACGCTTATTTTCCCGACGAATCAAACCAACCTTTATATACTCTTCCATAAGTTTATCAACTGCCACATCTAGAAATTGAGCCTTAATTTCTCTCAAAATAACATCATCATGCTGGTCCAGATAGCGGATTAATTCTCCAAAAAATGACTGTCTCGTCAAACGAGATGGATTAAAAATCTGAATCATGAAGATTCCTTTCTTTACATTCTAACAGAGGCGATGCTGCCAACTGACTAGGATTGGTCCCAGCTTGGTTCAGAGGAACAGGCAAGCCTAGTTCTCTGTAATACTCTCTCCAAAAGTCACTAATCTCCTGCTCCCCATCCTCAAATTTCATGGGAATGGTTGCAAAAATGGGGAGGATTTCTGCCATATACTGGGAACAGTAAAAACCTTCTCCATCTGGATAGAAAGAAGCATTGTAGGGTGCTCCTAGATGTTTGCAAGCTTTTTCCTTCACAGACTGGATATCCATTTCTGGGTAAACATAGAGGTCGTACAAATGATTGGACTCAAAGAAGTCTGCTGGTTCTTGACAAACCACACCAGCCTGTCCACTAGCGTGGTAAATCATCCCATCCAAATAAATGGCAACATGATTATAGTTGCCTGTGGAAGTCTGGATGGCCTGCCCCATATCTGACTCATCTCTCACAAAAATCAAATCGCCATTTTCTAACATGCTTCACTCCTAGAAAAAAAGGAGCCAAAACTCCTTTCGATATAAGTCAAATTAGAATTTCCTAATTTGAATTGACACTCAAAATATTAAGCATTGAAGCTTTCAGTCAATTGAGGTACCACTTGTTTCTTACGTGAAACAGCACCAGCAAGGAAGGCGTGGTTGTCTCCAAGTTTGAAGTTGAAAGCCGCTTCGACCTTGTCCATGTTAGCACCAAGTGCTAGGATTTCTGAGTTTGAGTTGACGATATCTGTAATCATCAATACAAAGTCAGAATAACCATTTGTTGCGTTGGCGGCTTGCATTGCAGCTTCAATTTCTGCTTGGCGTTCCAATACTTCAGCGATATCAACTGTGTTTACTTGAGCAACACGGACATTATTTCCGTTCAATTCAAAAGTCTTAGCATCGATGTCAATCAATTCGTCAGCAGATTTGCTAGCCAAGTTTGTACCAGCTTTCAACATAGCTAAACCATATTCTTCCAAGTTTACACCAGCCAATTCAGCCAATTCAGGAGCAATGACTTTATCTGTTGGATGTGTTGTTGGTGATTTCAAAAGAAGGGTATCTGAAATCAAACCTGAAAGCATCAAGCCAGCAATCTCTTTAGGAACAGCTACACCATGTTCTTTAAACATACGGTAAACGATTGAAGACGCTGATCCAACTGGCTCCAAACGCATGTAAAGTGGGCTTGCAGTTTCAAAGTTAGCCACGCGGTGGTGGTCTACAACACCATAAACTTCTACTTCAGCGATATCTGATACAGATTGTTGGAATTCATTGTGGTCAGTTAGGATAACTTGCTCTGCACCTTCTGCTTTGGCAGAAGTGATAACACGCGGTGCTTCTACACCAAAATAGTTCAAGACAAAGGCTGTTTCTTCATTTGGAGTTCCAAGTGCAACAGCTTCCGTATCCAAACCGTAAGCTTCTTTTGCAAGGTAGGCAAAGGCTACAGATGACCCGATGGCATCTGAGTCTGGATTTTGGTGACCAAATACTAGAATATTAGACATGATAATACCTCATTTTGTTTATTCTCTTTATTGTAGCATTTTTTTCGCTTTTTGACAAAAGTAAGAGGAGTCAAAGGACTCCTCACGATTCTTCAAAATAACTGAGTAAATTTCTATCTTGATTTTCAGATAAAAATCTTTCCTTCTGTGGCCTCTTCTTACGCTTGAGAAGGGCTTCTGCCGACATGGCTTCTTCCTTACTGGCAAAACCTTGAGCATAGATGAGTTTGACTGGCAATCGTGCTCGTGTATATTTGGCTCCCTTCCCACTATTGTGGACAGCGAGGCGTCTTCTCACATCAGTCGTATAGCCTGTATAGTAAGATCCATCACGACACTCCAGCACGTACATATAAGCCTTATGATCCATAATAAATCTCTTCGAGTTCCGGCGTATAAGAGCCATCATCATTGTGGACAATGAGAGGTGGCAAAACCTTAAAGCCACTTGTCGAGCCATCCTTGATAGCCTCAATCAAGAGCATATTGGCTTCCTTTTCTCTTTTTGGATAAACAAACTGCAGGCGCTTAGGGGCTAGATTATGCCGTTGTAAGCTGTCCAAGATATCTAAAAGCCGATCAGGACGATGAACCATGGCCAAGCGTCCATTCGATTTAAGAATACTCTGGGCACTACGACAGATTTCCTGCAAATTGGTCGTGATTTCATGTCGCGCCAAGAGATAATGTTCACTCTCGTTCAGATTGGAATGAGGATCCACCTTGAAATAGGGCGGATTACACAAAATCATATCTACCTTACTTCCCTGAATGTAAGCAGGCATATTTTTCAAATCATCACAGATGACCTCCATCTGCTCTTCCAAACCATTCAAACGGACAGAGCGCTCAGCCATATCTGCCAAACGCTCCTGAATCTCAACAGCCAAAATCTGTGCCTGAGTCCGAGTGCTAGCAAATAGCCCAACTGCTCCATTTCCAGCGCAAAAATCCACTATCAAGCCCTTTTTAGGAAAACGTGGAAAACGTGACAAGAGAACACTATCCACCGAATAGCTAAAGACCTCTCTATTTTGAATGATTTTGATATCTGTCGAAAAGAGCTGGTTAATGCGCTCTCCTGATTTTAATAATTGTTCTTCTTCCATGGTCCTATTATAGCAAATTTATATTAACATTACAAAAGATAGTAATTGCTAACTAGTGCTTCTGATTCTTCAAATGTTGAAGGGCTTCCTTGGTCCAAATTGGCATCATTCGTTTGAGAGGCGCAAAGCCATAGTTAAAACGGTCGCTTGAAAAGCGTCTCCGTCTCGGAAACTGGTGCTTTTCTTCCTCCAAAGTGCGGATCGAAAGACTGGCTTTCCCTGTAAATTCATCTAAATCCACCACCTGAACCAGAACCTCTTCATCGACTTTCAAGGCTTCTTGGATATTTTCAATAAAGCCTGTCCGAATCTCTGAAATGTGAATCAGCCCCGTATCACCCGTTTCTAGCTCAACAAAGGCACCGTAGGGCTGAATCCCTGTAATACGGCCCTTTAGCTTATCACCGATTTTCATCTTAGTCCTCGATTTCAATTGTTTCAATCACGACATCTTCAACTGGCTTGTCCATAGCCCCTGTCTCAACAGCAGCAATGGCATCTAAAACAGCGTAAGAAGCTTCATCAGCTAGCTGACCAAATACAGTGTGACGGCGGTCTAGATGAGGAGTTCCACCTTGGTTGGCATAGATTTCCGCAATCGGTTCTGGCCAACCACCACGAGCAATTTCTTTCTTAGAATAAGGCAAATGTTGATTTTGCACAATAAAGAACTGGCTACCGTTGGTATTTGGACCAGCATTGGCCATAGAAAGGGCACCACGGACATTGTAAAGTTCTTCTGAGAATTCATCCTCAAATGATTCGCCGTAGATTGACTCGCCACCCATACCAGTACCAGTTGGGTCTCCACCTTGAATCATAAAGTCCTTGATAATACGATGGAAAATGACACCATCATAGTAACCATCTTTTGAAAGAGCAACAAAGTTAGCCACTGTTTTAGGAGCATGTTCAGGGAAAAGCTTGATACGCAAGTCTCCGTGATTGGTCTTAATGGTCGCAAGAGGACCTTCTACTGTTTCAATGTCTACTTGTGGAAAATGCAATTCTTTTTCTACCATACCAAATCCTTCTAAGGCATCAAAAATGCCATCTTCTTCTAATGTTTTTGTAATATAATCTGCTTTTTCTTTGATGTTATCATGAGAAATTCCCATTGCAACGCTGATTCCAGCATAATCAAAGAGTTCCAAGTCGTTAAGTCCATCTCCAAAGACCATGACGTTCTCTGGTTTCAAGTTAAGGTGTTCCACAACCTTTTCCACCCCCGTCGCTTTGGAGCCTGAAATCGGCACAATATCAGACGAATGTTGATGCCAACGAACCATGCGAAGTTTGTCAGAGAGACTGTCAGGTAAGTGCAAGTCATCTCCTTTATCTTCAAAGGTCCACATTTGATAGATGTCTTCTTTCTCATGGAAATCAGGATCTACATCTAAATCGGGGTAAATTGGATTGATAGCCTCACTAATCATATCGGTGCGAGTCGACAACTTGGCATCATGACTCCCAACCAAGCCATACTCAATTCCTTCTTGCTTAGCCCAAAAGATATACTCCTCAACATCTGACTTCTCAATCTGATGCTGATAAATGACCTGACCTTTTTTATCTTCAATATAGGCCCCATTTAAGGTCACAAAAAAGTCAGGCTTGAGCTCACGAATTTCTGGCACAACACCAAAAATCCCTCGTCCAGAAGCAATACCTGTCAAGATTCCTTTCTCACGTAATTGCTTAAAAACAGTTGGGATTGAAGCTGGAATAAAACCTGTCTTAGAATTTCTCAATGTATCATCAATATCAAAAAAGACAATCTTGATTTTCTTTGCCTTGTATCTTAATTTGGCATCCATCTCACTACCTCTTTCAATCTAACTCTTTCCATTATACCATAAAGTAGCTAAATCCCCTATTTTCAAAAAGTTTCCAGTTTTATTGTAAGTCCTTGGATAAGTATAAAACTAAATCATCATTATTTTGGCTAGTTGCATTCATTTCCAAGGGTTTATTTCTATACCAGACACCTGTCCCATCTGGAATATAGCCTCGTTTGATATACAATCTCTGGGCAGGGCCATAGCCTGAGTGCAAACCTACACCAAGAGTGACCTTACTCGAAACAAACTTGACTCGTTTTTCTGCTTCTTCTAGCAGTTGATTCCCAATCCCTTGATTTCGAAAAGGCTCAAACACATTAAAATCTGATAATTCTGGATATACTTCTGCAAAAGGACCATGTTTAGCAGAGGGCAAAATGGTAACGTAGCCCGCTACAGCACCATCAATCTCTGCAACTAAGACTTCTCTCTCCCCACTTTCCTGCTCCAGAAAATATCTAGCCAAAATTTCCTCTCTACCAGTCCAACCTTGATTCATAAATCCATGAGATAAGGATTCAATATCAGACTTAATCATATTTCTAATCGTACAATTCATCTTTGACTTACCCACCTTTACTCTTTCTATTACCATTATAGCACGCCAAGGTCAGAAAAAACTATCTCGTGAAAAAAACCAACCGGGCTTTAATTCGCTTTCTTATTTTCAAGCTCATGAAAAAGAGGTCCACTGGACCCAAACTCGCTCTCATTTTAAGACTAGTGAAAAAAAGACCCAACCGGGTCTTAATTCGCTTTCTTTTTTCCGAGCTCATGAAAAAGAGGTCCACTCGGACCCCAACTCGCTCTCTCATTTCAAGGCTCATGAAAAGAGGTCCACTGGACCCAACTCGCATTCTCATTTCAAGGATCGTGAAAAAGAGGTCCGCCCGGACCCAAACTCGCTCTCTCATTTCAAGGATCGTGAAAAAAAGACCCGTTGGGGTCTGAAAAAGAGGTCCGCCCGGACCTCTTTTTTAATCTTCGTTTACGAAAGGCATCAAAGCCATTACGCGAGCGCGTTTGATAGCTGTTGTTACTTTACGTTGGTTTTTAGCTGAAGTTCCTGTTACACGACGAGGAAGGATTTTCCCACGTTCTGAAACGAAACGGCTAAGAAGCTCAGTATCTTTGTAATCAACATATTCAATTTTGTTTGCTGCGATGTAATCGACTTTTTTACGGCGTTTGAATCCGCCACGACGTTGTTGAGCCATGTTTTTTCTCCTTTATAATTTTAGTTGTCCATTAGAATGGTAAATCATCATCTGAAATATCCAATGGATTTGTTGCTCCAAATGGATTTTCATCACGTGAAAAGTCTGGTACTGAATTTGTAGGTGCTGAATAGTTTGCAGTTGGTGCAGAATAAGCTCCACCTGTGTGACCCTCACGCACACTACGGCTTTCCAACATTTGGAAATTCTCAGCCACGACCTCTGTCACGTAGACACGTTGTCCTTGCTGGTTATCGTAACTACGAGTCTGGATACGACCTGTCACCCCGATAAGTGAGCCTTTTTTAGCCCAATTAGCAAGGTTCTCAGCCTGTTGGCGCCACATAACGACATTGATAAAATCAGTCTCACGTTCGCCATTTTGACTCTTAAATGTACGGTTTACTGCAAGAGTAAAAGTCGCAACTGCTACATTTGATGGGGTATAACGCAACTCAGCGTCACGTGTCATACGCCCTACAAGTACAACATTGTTAATCATAGTTTACCTTCTTACGCGTCAGTTTTGACGATCATGTGACGAAGAATGTCAGCGTTGATTTTTGAAAGACGGTCAAACTCTTTAAGAGCTGCATCGTCGTTTGCTTCAACGTTAACGATGTGGTAAAGTCCTTCACGGAAATCTTTGATTTCGTATGCAAGACGGCGTTTTTCCCAAGATTTTGATTCAACAACAGTTGCACCGTTGTCAGTCAAAATAGAGTCAAAACGTGCTACCAAAGCGTTTTTAGCTTCTTCTTCAATGTTTGGACGAATGATATAAAGAATTTCGTATTTAGCCATTGATATGTTCCTCCTTTTGGTCTAATGACCCCAAGACTTTGCAAGGGGTAAGTGAGGTTCGCTCACAATAAACTATTATACTAGAAAACATTTTTTTACGCAAGTAAAAAAACCGAAATATAAAAAGAAGATGACGAATCATCTTCTCAAAAACTATAACTCTATAGAGAATGATTAATATTTTAGTATTTATCAAACTATAGAGATTATGGTTCCGTTTTATTGATTTTTACCAAAGACATCTCGATAGAGCATTCCTGTTCGTAAACTCTCTGCATCTCCTCCTAATTGCTCTACCAGCTCGTAGGCAAAGGCAAGGGCTGTTGAGGGACCTCGACTGGTTGTCAAATGACCATCTACCACTACTGTTTCCTTGACATATTGACCATCAAGGATTTGCTCTTGAACGCCATCGTAGCAAGTAAACTTCTTGTTTTTCAATACTCCTGCTTGATTGAGGGCAATTGGAGCTGCACAAATGGCCGCCAGTTTCTTCCCTTCTTGCTCGAAATTTTGCAATTCTTGAATCAAGGCCTGATTGTCCCGCAAATGTGCAGAACCAGGCATCCCTCCAGGAAGAACAACCATATCATAGTCTGATAAATCACCATCAAAGACACGATCTGCTCTTACTTGGATTGCATGCGAACCCATCACTTGCTCTTCAAACCCAACCATATCACAAGTGATATTTGCCCGACGCAAAACATCCACAACTGTCAAAGCTTCAATTTCTTCAAAGCCCTGAGCCAACATAACTGCTACTTTTACCATGATTTTCTCCTTATTTGATTTGTTTTAATACAACCTTTTTCCGTTTGAATGGAACTTTTCCGCTCTTTTCTTCAGCTAGATTGGTCTGGTAACTCATCGATAAAAGTAAGCCCACACCAATCAGATTACTGATAATAGCCGATCCCCCTTGAGAAATGAAAGGCAAGGGAATACCCGTCAAAGGAAGCAAACCTGTCACGGCACCGATATTCTCAAAGATATGGAAGAGTAACATCATAATCAAACCTGTGGAAATATAGGTGTAGAACTGATTATTTGATTTAAGAGTAATCTTCAACATACGATAAATCAGCATAAGATAAAGGGCGATAACAAGGACAGAGCCAATAAAGCCAAAATCTTCTGCGATAACCGTGAAAATCATATCCGACTCTCGAACTGGAATAAGCAGATTAGAAGCATTAAAACCCTGCCCAAACAAGCCACCGCTTCCAATGGCAATCTGTCCTTGAGCCTGCTGATAGGTCGTTGTTTGAGCAAAGTCAAATGGATTGAGCCAAGCCAAAATACGGTTGATTTGGTAGGTCGGCATTCCCAGTTGATGGAGAAAAGCCCGACCGTCCTTGCTGATAAAAATAGCTAAGAAACCAGCAATTCCAGTTACAGCAGTCACAAATACTGGGATAATAATTTTCCAAGAAACCCCCGATAATAAAACGATTCCTGAGAAAATGGCTACAAAAACCAAAGCCGTCCCTAAGTCACTTTGAAGTGCCAAAAGAACTAGGACTGGAATGGTAAAGACAATCATCCAAAAAATCAACAAAAAGTCCAGCGGAACTGTGCGTCTCCACTCCTTATGTTTTTTGGTAAACTGGACAATCACACGAGCCAACATGAGGATATAGGATATCTTCATAAATTCTGACGGCTGGAACAAGGTAACACCATTTACCGATACCCAGTTTTTGGCACCCGTTGATGCAACTAAACTTGGATTATAAAAGACGATAGGTAAGACCATAAGTCCCAAGCCTAAAATATATAGAAAGGGTGTCACCTTCCAAAGAAATTCTGTATTGAAAAGCATGACCACAAAACCAATCACAAGCCCCAAGGCAATCCAAGCGACCTGCTGCCCTAAAATGGGCAAAATATTATTTGGATAATCATGACTAACAGCTATATAAATAGCCACCACACCGATAACTAGTAGGAAAAATACTGGCAGGAGCAAACTATAATCGACTCTAGAGTCGAGAGAACGTTTCATATATTCACCTTTTCTCTTTCTTAGATTTTTCATTTTTGTTGTTTTGGAGGAAATCAATGACAGCAGAGGTAATCTGGTTTCTATTCACCTCTCTGATAGTTCTTTCCTTCGCTAAAGCTTGTCTAATCTGTTTACCATATCGTTTATGAACAATTCGACTATCCAATATCACAGCAATGGAAGCTTGTTCCTCTTTTCTAATTGTTCTACCCAAAGCCTGTTTGAGACGAATAATGGCCATTGGCAGCTGATAATCATAGAAAGAATTCTTCCCTTCCTGACGCAATTCATGATTTAATTTTCGTGTTAAAGGTTCTTGGGGACTTTGGAAAGGCAATCGAGGAATTACTTGAATAACGCAAGGATGGGTAGAAAAATCAACCCCCTCCCAGAAACTTCCTGTTCCAAGTAATATTTGTCGCTCTCCTTTTTCAAAACGTTTCTTCAGCTGACTGGGTTCCCCATTTTTATATTGGGCTAAATGAGGATGGTCTAGTAAATCTGACACTGCTAACAGTAATTCTTTAGACGTAAATAAAACAAGCAAAGGCTCTTGAAACACCTGTAAGGAATGGATAACTGATGTAACCTCTTCTGCATAATCTAAAGGAGAATGTTCAGTTACTAAAGGAAAATCATTTACTAATAGAACTTCTTGCTGTTTCTGTTGTAAAGATTCAACTGTAATAAGTGGGGCTTCCGTAAATCCTAATAAATCCGCTAAAGAAACTCTATTACTGATTTCAAGAGTGGCAGATACGCCAAGCACTCTGCAATCTTCTGGCAATAAATCTGCTAGTAGCAAGCGACCTTTTTTACTTGAACAAATTAACACATCCTTACTTGACTTCTCAGCTGTTGCCAGCCAAAATTCACGGTCGGATGTAAAAAAGCGCGTCATATCTCTATACTCGGGAAGATTTAACTCAGAAAAATGCTGGCGTAAGTTTTCAAGAGAATCCAACCACTTGTCATTCTTAAGCCCTGAGTAAAACTGATCTATCAAATAGCGACATTCAAACCCAATACTCTCAAGCAACCGTCTCTGAATAAGATCTTTTTCTGTTTCCAAGGACTTTTCAACTTGTGTTACTAAATTATCGAGAAGATAAGACTCTTGGGCGAGGTTTTCAAGAGCAATCAGCATTTTTTGAGCTTCATCTATGATTACCAAGCGATTGTTGACAAACTCTGGATCGTCCTCTAAACGTGTTACCAAATAAGCGTGATTGGTTAACAAAAGGCGACTCGATTTAGCCCTATCTTGACTGCGTTTCCAGAAGTCCTCAGAAATAAATAAACTTTTTTTTGAAAGTTTTCCATCATGTACAAATTCAGGTATAAAATGTTGATAACGATACAGCTGCCCGATTTCATCTAAGTCACCTGTTTCTGTCTCTGTTAACCAAATCAATACTTGCATTTTAAAGCGTGTGAATAGGCGGTTAGACTCTGGTCTATGAAGTACTTTATAAAAATTATCGAGTTTCAAATAATTTTGAGGTCCCTTAAGACTATGAATATCAATATGAAAAGTATCTTTTAATTGACTTCCTTCTTCTTGCATAATTTGATTTTGAAGGATTTTGGTAGGAACACTAACAAGTATGCCACCTTCACTTTCCATGCTCAAAGCTGGCAGTAGGTAACCATAAGTCTTTCCAAGTCCCGTTTGGGCTTGAATAAACGCAATTTTCTGTTCCTTTAATAGCTGTTCAACTCTTTCTGCAAATTCAACTTGCTGAGGACGTTCATCCAAGTCTAATAAGGAAATATTTTTAGTAAAATCCTTAGATAGCTTACGTGACTTTAAAGACTTACTTTTCTTTCTTAGAAAGAGTCCATGGAACTCCATCAAATCGCGAGAAGAAAGGAGGGACTGTCGCTGATATACTTCTTCAATCACTAAATAAGTTTCATAAAGGAGGTTATCCGCAAGATTTAACAACGTTTCTAACAGTCCTTTTGGTAACTGAAAAAGTTTTTGACGCATAAAAAGCAAAAGCTCTGCTGTTGCTTGTGCATCAGAGAGAGCGGTGTGGGCGTGGTCTAACTTAATCCCTAACTCTTGACAGAGAATGCCGAGATTGTACTTTTCAAACTGAGGGTACAAAACCTGTGCTAACTCAACGGTATCTACTCGTGGAGTTCTCAACTCATAACCTTCAAAAAATAAGTATTCGGCCAGAAGATTTGCATCAAACTGAACATTGTGCGCGACAAAAACACCATCCTTGACCAGCTCAAAAATCCTTCCAGCTACCTGTGAAAACTCTGGAGCAACTGCCAACCGTTGATCAGTCAAGCCTGTCAATTCTTTTATATGAGAATCCAAGGGCTCATGAGGATTGATGTCAGTCCCATACTGATTGACGATTTCACCATTTTCAATCACCACAATACCCACTTGAATAATTTTCGCCTTGCTTCCGGTGCTAGTGGCCTCTAAATCAACAACCACATACCGATCATTTCTCGAATCCATCATTAAAAATTATATCAAAAAAAGCCCTGTTTGACACCCCTCAACTTCGATAGAAAAATCTCTTTGCTTGAAAAAATTTTTATAAAATGTTTGAATAGTATTATACAGAAAAGGAGACATAAGATGAACCCATTAGATTTGTTTAATCAAGTAAAAGAGCTAATCGAAACAAAAGATTTCGAAGCTGCAAAAACATTTGTTGCAGAAAATCAAGAACAGCTTGGAGAATACTTCTCTCAAGCTCAGCAGTTGATTTCTGGTTCTGAAGGTCTAGATGGCCTCGTTGGAAAGATTAAAGGATTTTTCTAAAAGATATAAAGGCGCCTGAAGCCATCAGGTGCCTTTTTGAGATATTTTTTTCATTATTTTGGGCAGATAAGAGCTGATTTCCGTCGGCAAGACCACATAATGTTCTTGAGATAGTTCTTGGGCTATGGCTGAATGAAGATGGGTTACCACTGCCACACGTTCGTAGAGACTGGCCTGTCGGAATTGGCCTACAAATCCTGCGATCATCCCAGCCAGAGTATCTCCCATTCCCCCAGTCGCCTGATAGGGACCGCCAACCTGTAACTGGTAATAATCAAACTGACCAACTTGCCAAATACGAGTAGCTGGACCTTTCTCTACCAAAATTGTTCCTTGAGGGAAGGAAGTTAGGGCACTAGCCGTTGCATCTTCATTTTGCTTTTCAATAGCAATACCAGACAGCTTTTCCCATTCTTTTTGGTGGGGAGTTAGGATAAGCTGGCTAGAAGGAAATGACAGACTTGTCCTAGCGAGAATAGTCAAGGCACCTCCGTCTACAATCAAAATCTGATTCTTTTTTAAGCTGGCAAAAATCTGTTTGACTAGATTTTCTCCAAATGCATCGTCTCGTAAACCAGGCCCCAGCAAGACAACTTCTGCCTTCTTCAACTGCTCTTTTAACAGTTGTTGGTCTTGAAGAGAAAAGGCCATAGCCTCAGGTAAATGACTGTGCAAAGCTGGGATATTTTCCCTATCTGTTCCAACGGTCACCAAACCAGCTCCACTTTTAACAGCCGCCAAAGCAGACATGATGATAGCACCACCATAAGGATAAGTCCCACCAAGCAACAGCAGACGGCCATAGTCTCCTTTATGACTGGTACGAGAACGTTCAATAATAACTTTTTCTAATAATTCTTGCTCAATCACTTTCATTGTTTTTTCCTCTCTATTCATTATACTATAAAGTCTATTCACCTTGCATCTTAAATATAAATCTCTCCGTTCATATAGAAAAAGAGGGGACAAAACCCCTCTACTCTCCTTTCGTCCAAACACGAAAGTAAACGATTCCATTTTTACTAGTAAAGACGGAGAGGCCTAATTGGTCCTCTCCATCTATTCGACTCATTTATCGATTCATTTTTTATCTTCTACCAATCTATACAAATAGAATGGTATTAGGCGCATAGACTAGTCTTCTTTACGTTTTGCAGTTAATAAAGCTGCTGATAAGGCCAAGGTAACACCTGCCAAGAAAATAGCTGTTTCTGACTGTTTTTCACCAGTTTCTGGCAATCTCTTGTCTTCCTTGGCAACTTGAACTGGTACTTCTGGAGTCTGAGCTTTTTCTAACGAACTTAGTTTAAACTCTGGTTTTTCTACTGTCGGTGCTGGTTGATTACCTACTGTAGCTAGAATACCACGGTACTCTGGAAGTTTATGTTCTAGAGCCATTACAGCATTAACACCACCCTTAAATTCAGGTTTCTCAACACTTGGTACTACTTGATCTCCTACTGTGGCTAGAATTCCTGTGTATTCTGGAACTTCGTTTACTGCTGCTTCTACAAAGTTAGCACCACCTTTGAATTCTGGAACATCGTTCACTGCTGCTTCTACAAAGTTAGCACCGCCTTTGAATTCTGGAACTTCGTTTACTGGCGAAGGTTCCTCACCCTTACTATTGGAAATAGATGGTTTTACTCCTACCTCAATAATACGATCTTGAGCTTTTCTTTGTTCAGAATGAACAAGGGTTCTATTAGTTCCTGATACTTGAATATAGTCAACTTTTTCTCCAGCTTGTCCTTCAGAAACTATACGACGTTGACCTTGAGCAAGTTCAGGGGTGTCACGAATAATTTCTTTAAACGGAAGTGGAGTCTTTTCAATTTCCAAGCTTGGAGCTTCTGCAGCTAAGTTCTTAACGCCTTCTGTCGGTGTTGTTTGGAAGGTAGACTTAAAGTGTAAACGATATTCTTTCACCAGATTTCCATCTTTTGAAACAAGACGAACCAGTGTTGGAAGATTTGTATTTCCATGATCCACTATTGTGACTACTCCATGTCCACTAGTTGTCGCAGTGACTTTTGGTTTAGTTCCCATTGTTGTTAGGGTGTACTCTGTCACATTTGGATCAAAGTTTTCCAATGCTTTTCCATCGATCGAAATAGTCGCTGATGGTGTTTCCACTTCTGCTCCCTTGCCTGCAGAATAGGCTGTAAATTCTACAAGTGCAAGACCATTGGTAGTAGCCTTACGAGTCATGCGAGCACGAATAGCTGTCGTTTGAACCGGATCAAAGTTAAACTCGATTGGTTTACCAGCTACTAATTCTCCAGAAGCTTTGTAAGGAATTGGTGCCCAATTTTCTGCCTTATTGAATGGATGATCGGCATTTTCTTCATAACGAGAAATCGTACTTGGTTCTGTAAAGGCAGGGCCAATATATCTTTCTAGAACCATTTTCTCTGGGGCATCTGTTCCACTATCTTTAAAGAACTGCATGGCAACTTTTCCAATAGCTTGTGAGGTAATGTTACCGTTCTTCTTAAACAATATTCCCACAGAAGTTTCTTGATTTTTTGGTGTACGAGACCAGTTTGTCCAACGTCCATCCTCATTAAATTTTCCATCATTGATATAGAAAATTCTATCATGTGAAGCTGCTTGTGTATCGTTCGTTGTTGAAGCAAAGGCTTTAGAGTCCGTTTCATTGTTGCTTGGATTTTCTGAGATGACTTGATTTCCTTTAGCTACAACTGTTACTTGCATGGTAGTTGTTAGATTTGTACCGATGACATGACCAGTTACTTGGAATCTTCCCTCATGCTCTGTCGCATGTTGAGGAATAGTATCCCATTTCACTGCCAGTTTATCTGTAGTCCAAGTATTTGAAGTTGGATAATAAACAGTGACTTCTGATGGAAGCTGAAGGGTATCTCCGAGCTTCAAAGTAGTTGCACCATTTTCAGCTGCTAAAGGTAGACTTGTATCTTTTTCATCATTACGGTAGATCCGATATTCTTTTAAAATAGTACCATCTTCAGCCTTCAAAATAAGACGTGTCGCACCTTTTGGACTTGTTGCTGGAACAAGAGTAACCAAACCATTGTTGCTAGCTGTTGCAGTAATTTCCTTGCTAGATTGAGGAATATAATAATCTGTTTTCGATGGATTAAAGTGTTCAAGATCCTTGCCATCTACTTTGATAGAAATATCTGAACTTGTTTCACTTAAGACCTTGTTTCCAAGGATAGTTAGCTCTGTCAGACCAACTCCCGCAGTACCTTCAGCCTTTTTCATTCGAAGACGAACAGCATAGGTTTCTACCTTGTCAAAGGTAAAGTGATTGGTTTGAGTTGCAGATAGCTGGCTTGGAGCATGTAAGTTTTCAACTGCCTTCCAGTTGGCTGGATTATTAAATGGATGATTAGTATCACGCTGAGCATTGCTGACATCACTTGGTAAATCTGGAATTTCTTTACCTACATAATATTCAACTACATATTCTTTTGGAAGACCAATTGCTCCATCAGTATAGAAATCAACCGACAAATTGTTGACAAAACGTTTCGTCAAGTCTCCTGAATTACCAAACAAGATAGAAGCCCAGTCATTATCAGTATTTGTTCTCCAAGTAGTCCATCTATTTTTAGCATCTGTTGGCGTTCTTGACACAGTTAGGTCGTTCAAGGTATTAGCTGAATCATCTCCTCCTGTATTGGATACAATGGCAGCTGGCAATTGTGACCCTGTCCATTGTTTAGAGATATTATTTCCAGCAACAACTTGACTAGACACTCGAACATGAGCTTTAGTTGTAAGATTGCTACCTACTAAACGACCATTGATTTCATAGACCCCTTCAGTTTGACTAAAGTTGACTGGAACCTGTTCCCAAACCACATCTTTGTAGATAGTTGTTCCGTTAGAATGGTAAGCACGAACATTAGCTGGCAATTGAACTGTCTCACCCTTAGGTACTGTGAGGCTGACTTCCTCTGCAACTTGTAAGCCTTCAACTGTCACCGTTGCTTGAGCTTCAATGTCTGTTCCTTCTACATGTCCTTTAAGGGTAAAGCTATGATAGCGACCCAATTCTTTTTTATCTACCTTGTCCCAAGTTACAGATACTTTGCGTGGCAAGCCCTTATCAAATTCTGCCCCAACTTCTTTAGGTAGATTCGGTTGCTGATTAATATCTGTAGAAATAGATACAGGATGAAGTTTCACAATCTTCTTGCTGACTTTATTTTCTTTAATCACCACTTCAGTAGTTATAGATTTCGTGCTCTCTGTCTGATTATCGATGCGTGGTGTCAATGTCACGCGTCCTTTGCTATAAAGAAGGAGGTTTTGTCCATTCACCTCAAGATGCCCACCATCAGATGATTTAGCTTCTAGGTGAATATCTGAAGCTGAAAATTCTGTTTGAGAACCATCCTCATAACTACCAATGACACGATAAGTTAAAACCTGATCTTCAGTGGCAGTTTCTTTTCCTTCTACAACCACTTCCAAACGTTTCAAGGCAGGAGCTTCCTTCACAAACTGAATTAAGTAAGTTTGAACCAAATCACCCTTTTGGTCACTCAAGAAGACAGAAGCCTGATAACCATTATCAGCAGAAGCTTGCTGAACAGTTACTTGATAACCAGTAGTCTGAGCCCCAACACTTGGAATTGTTCCAGTGTAAGGAAGGGACACACGGTAATAAGTCTTGCCAGACTCGAAGTTCTCAAGAGCTTTATCCCCAACAGTAAGTCCTGTAATGCTACTTGTTGTTTCCTTACTGCTTGCGATAAAGGTTGCCGTAACTTCATGACCATCATCTACTAATTTACCAGTAGCTTCCGTACGTCCACCTTCTTTTGTCAAAGCAGAAGGATCTTTCAAGGTCCAAGAAACAACATCAGTATCAATCAAGCTACCATCTGTCAGAACAGCTGTGACTGTTTTATCCAAATCTGCTGCAGTTGTACCAACTGGGACTGTAGCAACTTTTGGTAACCATCTATCTAAAGCAATCACTTTAACAAATGCCTCAGCTTTAGTTTCCAAACCTTCTACTCGTCCAGATACTTTTTTCTCACCTGCACTTGTAAGCAAGTCAGCTGGCACGTCCCATGTTACAGTCTTTTCCTCAACACTACCGTCGCTATAAATAGCTGTTACTGTTTGAGGCAATTCAGGATTTGTTGTCACATCAGTTGTTGCTTTTACAGGAGCAAAGGCTACAAAGTGACGGTTTTCTTTCTTACCAGACACAGTTGTGACCGTTGCACTGTCAGAAGTTAAACCAGCAGAATCTGCATAAAGAGTAAATTTACCTTCTTTTTCTGTTGATTTTACAATGACAACTCCTTTACCATTGAAAGCACGTCTTTGCCATGTTCCATCCGCTTGAGCTTTGTAGCGCTCACGGCTAGCTTGTTCTCCATTATCCACACCAACAATTTGTCCCTGACCATGAAGATTGAAATGAACAAGATTATTCGCTGTCGGAACCACATTCCCATCGCCATCAACAATTTCGTAATGGATGTAGGATAGGTCTTTCCCATCTGCAGTGATAACATGCTCTTCTTTAGTCAGACGAACTCTTGCTGGTTCCCCTGCAGTTGTCACACTATCACGCGCAATTTCGTTGCCATTTTCATCTCGAGCAATCGCAGTCAGTGTGCCGGGTTGGTATTTCACAAGCCACTCGAGATACAATTCACTTGGTTTAGCCCCTTCATGATAAGGACGTCCATCTTCTGTCCTTTTCTTCGTATATTCCTTTTTACCAAGCGACTGTCCATTTAAGAACAATTCGACACTTGCAGCATTTGAGAAGGTACGAACCGGAACTTTTCCATCAACTAACATCTTACGTTCTTTAAGTGTCTCTTCAGTCCAGTTCCAATGTGGTAAAATACGTACAGTTGGCTTTTCTTTAGCACTATACCACTCACTGCGATAAAGGTAGAAATCATTTTTTGGTAAACCAGCCGTATCGATGATACCAAAGTAAGAGCTTTTTACAGGTGTATTATCTTGGTTATGCCATGGAGTTGGTTCACCAATATAATCAAACCCAGTCCAGATAAATTGTCCGGCATAGCCAGCGCGATCACGGTCAAAAGTCCATGACTCAGTAGCTGTTCTTCCCCACCCAACACGGTCGTTACCATAATCAGATTGTTCATAGTGACGATTTGGACGGTTATCGTGTCCAAGGATTTGAGCAGGATTGTAATAAGAATCACGCGTTCTAGTAGCTGAAGAGGTTTCAGAACCATAAATGAGCCAGTCTGGATGCGCTCTACGAACCGCATCATAAAAACGTTCACCATAGTTCATACCGACAGCATCCATGATTTCTGCGAGTTTCAAGAAATCACCTGTCGCTGCACGACTAAATTTATTTTCACCCATGGTGACATAACGCTCAGTATCAATCGCCTTGATAATAGCCTTCAGACGCTTAGCAGTTTCGATAGAGCGAGGACTACCATTTGCCTCTTCTACCTCATTTCCAAGAGACCACATGACGATAGACGGATTGTTCTTATCACGTTCTACCATTGTTCTAAGATCAAAATCAGACCACTTCTCACCCTTCTTAGCTTCAGGATGGGTTGCATCTTGATCAAAGAAACGTCCATAGTCATAAGTCTTCTTACCACCATACCAAGTATCAAAAGCTTCCTCTTGAACCAAAAGACCTAAACTTGCTGCAGCATCAAGTAACTGAGGACTAGCTGGATTGTGGGTTGTTCGAATAGAGTTAACCCCCATATCTTTCAGGAGTTTTAATTTACGATAGGTAGCCTTATAATTTTCTTCTGCACCCAAAGCTCCATTGTCATGGTGAATACTTACTCCGTGGAATTTCATGCGTTCACCATTCAGAGAGAAACCATCCTTAGCAGTCCAATTAAAATAGCGGTAACCAAATGTATCTTCTGTTACATCAACTAGTTGACCTTCTTTATAAACCTTTGTTTTCAAAACATACAGTTGAGGATGATAACTTTTTGTCGTCCAAAGAGTTGGTTTATTAACTAGGATTGTTTGTCTGAAATCTGCAACTTCATTTTCTGCTAAATTCTTCGTTTCAGAGCGCACTAATTCTGAAACAACCTTACCTTCCTTAGTGAAAATTTGTTGTTCCACAAAGACTTTAGCAGCCTTCTTATCCGTATTTTTAATCTTACTTTGAACCTGTGTTTCAACATTCCCTTCTTTTTGCTCAGCAAGTTTTGGAGTAGTGATATGATTACCATTTTCGGCAACATGGACTTTATCACGATAACTAAGAGTTACATCACGATAAATCCCACTTCCTGAATACCAACGACTACTTGGTTGCTTATTGGTCACTTGAACAGTAATTGAATTTTCACTACCATCCTTGTTTAAAAATTCTGTGATATCATATGAAAAATGATTATAGCCACTTGGATAATGTCCTACAAATTTACCATTTACATAGACCTTTGAATCCATGTAAACACCATCAAAATTGATACGAACATCCTTATTCTTGTCTGCTTCATTTAATGTGAAAGTCTTACGATACCAAGCTGTTCCACCATTTAACTGGCCACCTTCATTACGCGCGGGAGACTTATGGTCGAAATCAAAATAAATGCTCCAATCATGTGGAAGATTCAATTTAGACCAATCATGAACATCCACATCTTTTTTTGAAAAATCTCCTTGGGCATTTAGTTTAAAATACCAATCTTTATTAAAATCTTGTTTTCGCTCCGATAATAGTTGTTTTTCCTTTTCAACTTCAGCTTTGTTTGACTCTCCAGATAGTGCTTGCGATTTTTCAAAAGAAGGTTTGATCTCTGTGTCTGCTTTCACTTGGTCCTTTTCAGAAGTTTTTTTAGAATCCTCTTTCAGTTCTGTTCCAGATGTTGATGCAGATTCAACAGGCTTTGGATTTGCCTCTTCAGATTTCTGTTTGTCCTCAGCCTTGGTTCCTTCTTCTACTTTATTTGGAGTTTCCACTTTAGGACTAGCCAATTCATGACTACCATCGTTAGCAGGTCTAGTAGTTTCTGTATCCTTAGTCACTTTATCTTCTGTCGACTCAGCTTTGGGTTTTACAAACTCACGCCCACCATTCTCATCAGCCTTTGCGATAGCAGCTGCCACATCATCAGGAAGCTTATCTAAAGGCTGAGGTTGATGAACAGTTGTTTCTTCTGTTTGAGTATTGGATGAAGCCACTTCCTCAGCTTGTACAGCTGAAATGCCAAATATACTAGCCCCAATCATTACAGATGCCGCACCTATTGCAAATTTACGAATGCTATAATGACAACGTTTATCAAAAAGTCTTTTGTTCATTAAAATCCTCATTTCTTTTTCTTGATACAAAGTAAGCGCTTACTTAATTTTAAAAAACGACCTCCTTCTGAATACACAAACACGTACCAAGTTCGATAATATATTTTATATATTAAATATATCAAAACACACCTAAAATTGCAATCATTTTCCATCAATTTAACTTAATAAGATGGTATGTGAGGTAAGTTCATTCAAAAGGAATAGGTGCAATGAAAGTAGCTTTCTATTCTAGACTCTTTCTAATACAAATTTCATTCTATTAATAGCATTTTCATACTTCAAATTTATAGTTTATGGACTCATATCATTTTAGACTGCATTATATAAAAAGAAGGTAAAACATTATTCTACCTTCTTTTTTCCTATTTTCTATCCAATGTCCGAAGTGCTGCTTGATAAGTTTGCTCCATCAGCATGGTAATGGTCATAGGACCTACACCTCCAGGAACTGGTGTGATGTGGCTAGCAAGTGGGGCAACTGCCTCATAATCAACATCACCACATAGCTTCCCATTTTCATCGCGATTCATCCCAACATCAATGACAACTGCTCCAGGTTTAACAAAGTCAGCAGTCACAAACTTGGCACGACCGATTGCTACCACCAGAATATCTGCTTTAGCAGCCACCTTGGCAAGATGATGAGTCCGTGAGTGAGTCAAAGTCACTGTAGCATTCTTTGCCAAAAGAAGTTGTGCCATAGGTTTTCCAACGATATTGGAACGACCGATGACGACCGCATTTTTACCTTCCAAGTCAATCCCATATTCATGAAACATTTCCATAATCCCTGCTGGTGTAGAAGGAATCATGACTGGATGACCAGACCAAAGACGCCCCATGTTTAGCGGATGGAAACCATCCACGTCCTTTTCAGGATCAATAGCCAATAAAACCGCCTCTTCATCAATATGTTTTGGCAATGGTAACTGGACTAATATCCCGTGCCATTCTGAATCTTGATTGTATTTGGCAATCAAGTCTAACAATTCCTCTTGGGTAATGGTTTCTGGAACTCGGACTACTTCACTACGAAAACCAGCTGCAAGGGCAGAACGTTCCTTATTTCGAACGTAGACTTGGCTGGCAGGGTTGTCCCCAACCAAAATCACCACCAAACCAGGTACTAAACCTGTTTCTTCCTTTAATCTTGCAGTCTTTTCAGCCAGCTGTCCTTGTAACTTAGCTGCTAGAGCCTTCCCATCAATAATCTGTGTCATATCACTTCTCTTTTCTTTCAAATATCTTCCATTATACCAAAAACTGTTAGTCCCCTCTAACACTTCTTTCCTAGGCAATCCTATAGTTTCAAACTATAAGAAAAAGGAGCGGATATTCCATCCAACTCCTTATTCTTATTAGAAAATCTAATTAGATTTAATCTTCTTTTTTCTTACGAGCAAGAAGTCCAAATCCTCCTAGTGCTCCAAGAAGTCCGAGCGATGCTAGACTAGCGTTAGCTTCTGTACCTGTGTTAGGCAACTCTTTTTGACCTTCAACATATTTAGGTGTTTCTTGTTTAGAAGGTTTAGAAGGTTGAGCTGGTTTAGAAGGTTTTTCTACTTCCCTAGGATTTGGAACATAGTTAATTACTGTATCTTGACTTGGATCTGTTGGGATGTTTGGTACTACATATCCTTTTGATGGATCTTTCGGATCAACTGGTTTAAGTGGGTTGCCATCTTTATCTTCTGGAGTGAATCCTGGAACGTATGGTAACACTTCTGTTGGTTGTCCTGGTTTTGTTGGATCTGCTGGATCGTTTGGATACTTGATTGGGCTTGTTGGTTGTCCTGGGATGTTTGGAATCCATGATCCGATTGGTTTGTACACGTATGTTACTGTTGAACCGTCTTTTCCAATCTTACCTTTTGCTTCTCCTTCAACACGAACAAGTAGGTGTCCTGGAACAACTTTTCCAGTTGTTGTGTACTCATCTCCTACTTTTCCTTCTGTTGTTTCTGAAGGGATTAAGTCTTTTCCTTTTTCATCTACATATTTAACTACTAGTTTAGCTTTGTTTGCTACGTAGTTAATTACTGTATCTTGACTTGGATCTGTTGGGATGTTTGGTACTACATATCCTTTTGTTGGATCTGTTGGATCAACTGGTTTAAGTGGGTTGCCATCTTTATCTTCTGGAGTGAATCCTGGAACGTATGGTAACACTTCTGTTGGTTG
>NZ_NGVM01000159.1:0-420 GCF_002238115.1 Streptococcus sp. KR
CCAGACACCCAGAAGACAGATGACACCGAAGATGGCAAATACAGCGTCCTGAGGCATGCTGGCAGTCATGATTGGGAAGAGTAGGCCGACAGCAAATGAACCCACCCAGTTGGCTGATGAGGCAGCACCTGAGGCACGGCCACGAATTGCCAATGGGAATACTTCACCAATGATAACCCAGGTCAATGGAGCCCAAGTAAATGAGTATGCGGCAACATAGATACTCAAGAACACCACAATCAATAATGGGCTTGAATTTGGCATCAGCAATTTAATAACAGTTGGTAATAAGAATGACAGACCCATAACGGTTCCACCAAGAATTAACAATGTCCGACGCTTGAACTTATCGGCAATTCCTAAGAATACCAGTGAACCCACAACCAAAATGATTCCTTGAATAATCGGCCACATCAATGC
>NZ_NGVM01000160.1:0-418 GCF_002238115.1 Streptococcus sp. KR
GTTGTGCTAATCATTTGAAAGTACTCTTAATATTTGTTAAGAAACTGTTTGAGATCTTTAAAAGCGCCTCAATAGAACTGAAATAAAGGCTAAGGTCATCATCATGGCACTTGTGTGCAGCTGTCTTTCACAATTTTTCCACAGTCGTCGACAATTCTCTAGCCAACTAAAGGATCGTTCAACCAACCATCGTTGCGGCATTACTTCAAACTTGTGTAATTCATTGCGTTTAGCGACCTGAACGGTCGCTTGTAAATTGCTCATAACATCCAATTTAAAGTTAGCTCCTGAATAACCACCATCGACTAGAACATTGCGAACATGCCGAAGATCATTGGCATATAAGGCAATCATCGCACTGGCTCCGTCCCGATCAGAAACATTGGCTCGGGTAATATGAATGGCTTGTGGAAACCCG
>NZ_NGVM01000161.1:0-417 GCF_002238115.1 Streptococcus sp. KR
TCAAAGCACGATATGCTTGGGCGACCACGTGAAAGTGGTCGGCAATAATAATGGTATGAGGGAACAATTCATGAATAAGATGACGGTAAGGTGTATACAGGTCAACCGTAATTGTTTGAACCGCTAAACGAGCCGAGCGGTCGTAACGCAGAAAGTAATTGCGTAAGTAGCGACTTCGTCGTGACAAAATAATGTTTAAAGTACGGTGATTTTCAATGTTCATCAAGATCATACTCATTCCACTGGGCGCAAAGCGACCAGACTTAAAATCATCAAAAGCAATGTGTCGTGGTAGCCAGTGGTAGTTAGGCTTGAAGAATTGATCGAGGTTAAAGATAACCCGTCTTACAGTCCAATCAGAGATGCCAAGTTCCTTAGCAATATCGGTTTGCGATTCATTAACAGTTAGTTGCATCA
>NZ_NGVM01000162.1:0-416 GCF_002238115.1 Streptococcus sp. KR
TTAGACTCAGGTGAGTTGACAGGAGCAGCCTACACAGCTGGTAAAGGTCTCTTTATAGAGATTATCATCCCCAGCATCAAGAAGTTACAAGCAGCGATAGATGATATCCAACTAGAGTTGACATCCTACAAAGATGCGGATGCTCAGATCTCTGGATATGGAGATTTGGACCTAGACCAGCTTAAGGAATTGAAAAAGCTGAGAGAAGAGCAGTTAGCTATCGTAGAAGCTCAGATTCAAGTGAGGGAGAACTGGCTAAATCAAATCACAGACCTCTTTAGTCTCAATTGGGGGAAAGCCTTCTCTGAGAAGACCATCCTCTACAATACCAAGTTTCAAATCGAGTCGGGTATTCAGGATTTGAATGATAAGATTGAAAAACTAGAATTTTTTGTCTCACAGGTATCCCAGTATTT
>NZ_NGVM01000163.1:0-415 GCF_002238115.1 Streptococcus sp. KR
TTATTGAAAAAAGCAATCGGCCATCTAAGTTCCGCTCGACTTTTGAACATTAGCATTTTTATCATCCCCTGTATCTGTTCCATTACCATAGTATTCCCTGTCTTTGAGTGATTTTAAGATTTCATCATAATCTGGATCATCTGATACTACAAAATTAGAATCAAACTTACGATTATACTCAGCGATCACATCCCTCATAAGCAACACATCAAGAATTGGATATTTTTGTTTCAAGGAGTCGTATGTAACGGTAGGGTCACTTGTTACTGATCTCAATAATTTGTACTCATGACCTGCAACGATATTTTTAATAAGATCATCGTCACTGGTCATGCTCAAAGGCAATTTTAAAGCTTGTTTAATTGCAGTAATATTAATGTCAGCCATTTGTGACCCCCCTTTTTTTTAAAATTAT
>NZ_NGVM01000164.1:0-407 GCF_002238115.1 Streptococcus sp. KR
CTGATGGATTTGGATTTAAATTAGACACATATTCAAACACAGATCCAGACCATGAGGACCCTGAACGATTTATTTATATTCCTTATTTTGGTGGCCTACAGGAAACACAAGCTTTCGGGGCATTTGCTTACAATAACAACAAGCCAGGGAATCCGTCTGAAACATATAATCCCAGCAAATTGTCAGATCCTGACGCTCCTAAAGCATTAGCAGCTGGCGCTGACGACAGCTTAAAGCCAAAACATTTTTACCCTGTTGAAATTGATTATGATGGTAAAACCCACGATATGACAGCTATCTTTGATAATGATGTGGCACACCGCAAAATTACTTGGCACCACAATGTGTCACACTGGTCAGAAAACAAAAAGGCGTTGTCTTTTTTCATTGCAGCATCCACAGGACAA
>NZ_NGVM01000165.1:0-407 GCF_002238115.1 Streptococcus sp. KR
TGTTGACCACTCTTTTCAGCCAGATTGCCACCATTAGGCACGGTTACTGCCGCTTTTAATTGGCTTCTTTGATCTCCGTTTTGATACGTTGCTGTGTTGTTGTAAGTTTCTTGGTCAATTACTTTACCAGCTAAACTTGTTTGATAGGTTAACACATATGCTTTAGTACTATTATCTGGTAATTTGGCTGTTAATTGTTGGGCCTGTGCATCATAACTAATATTAGCATTATCAACTTCAGCTCCTGGTTTATAAGAACCATCCGAATTAATCGTTGCCTCAGTTAGTTTTGCACTCTTAGCAACATAATCTTGATCGCCTTGAATATTATCAACAATTCGGGCATCTTTTAATATTCGTTGATTATAATTGCCAACGACTGTCCAAGTGATGGTTTTATCGACTGG
>NZ_NGVM01000166.1:0-405 GCF_002238115.1 Streptococcus sp. KR
AGGTAAATCATTAACAACTGTATTATCAATGCTGACTTCACCAGCCGTAATTGGAGTTAAACCGGCGATCATTCTAAGTAATGTACTTTTACCACATCCAGAAGGTCCAACGATGACGAAGAACTCGCCAGTTTCAACCTTCACAGAAATATCTTTCAGGACCTCTGTCTGTGCGTCATAATCTTTGCGGACGTTTCTTAAAGTAATTGACAAATATCTCACCTCAAAATCATTTATTTGAATACATTTATTATTGTGGCCGTTCAATGTAAATTCGCGATTTCGTTAATGTAAATTGCAGGTAAAGATATTGGGGACTATGTAAAGATTATGTTTCGGCAGCCAGTTTTGAAAACAAATGAAAAGGGCTCTAAAAGCATCTTTAAATGCTTTTAGAGCCCTATT
>NZ_NGVM01000167.1:0-405 GCF_002238115.1 Streptococcus sp. KR
ATTAAATTGGTGACTTTCATTTTTGAATATTCAGTTACGATATTTCTCCTGTATCCAACTCAACCGGGCAATGATCCGATCCAAATACATCGGTCAATATTTTGGAATCTTTAATGTTATCAGCCAAGCGATCACTGGCCACAAAATAATCAATCCGCCAACCGGCATTCCGATCACGAGAGTGGAATCGATAACTCCACCATGAATAGATGTCCTTTTGATCGGGATAAAAATGTCTGAACGTATCCATGAAGCCTTCGCTTAACAACTTGGTGAACGATTCTCGTTCTTCGTCCGTAAAGCCGGCGTTGTGATGATTGGATTGAGGATTTTTCAAATCAATTTCCTTGTGAGCAACGTTTAAGTCACCACATAAAATAACCGGCTTTTTCTCATCCAGCTTAT
>NZ_NGVM01000168.1:0-400 GCF_002238115.1 Streptococcus sp. KR
TCTTTAAATTGTGGAGTCGTGTCAGAAAATATGGAGCCAGTCCGACTGGAATAACTCAAAACGTCGAAACCTTATTGTTAGATCCAAATGGTAGACGGATTATTGCAAATAGTGAATTTATGATTCTCCTCAAGCAAGCAAAAAATGATAGAGAAGAACTGGTTCAACTCTTAGGCTTGTCAAAAGAACTTGAAAAATACCTTGTAAATCCAGAAAAAGGGGCAGGACTGATAAAAGCTGGTTCAGTTGTTGTTCCCTTTAAAAATAAGATTCCTCAAGGTACTCAATTGTTTGATATCATGAGTACAGATCCTGATAAAATGGCTTCTAATTAAGGGGAAGGTAAATGAAGGATAAAAGAGAAATCATACGTGCCCGAAAGGCATTTAGAAGAAGTCTA
>NZ_NGVM01000016.1:0-57323 GCF_002238115.1 Streptococcus sp. KR
CTTCTCATGGAGACCATTATCATTACTATAATGGCAAGGTTCCTTATGATGCTATCATTAGTGAAGAACTGCTGATGAAAGATTCAAATTATCAGTTGAAGGATTCAGATATTGTTAATGAAATTAAGGGTGGTTATGTGATTAAGGTAGACGGGAAATACTATGTTTACCTTAAGGATGTGGCACATGCGGATAACGTTCGTTCGAAGGACGAAATTGAACGCCAAAAACAAGGTCATACTCACGATGCACCAACATCTAATAGTGCAGTGGCGCTTGCTCAATCTCAAGGTCGCTATACTACTGATGATGGCTACATCTTTAATGCATCTGATATTATAGAGGATACTGGGGATGCTTATATCGTCCCTCACGGTGGACATTACCACTACATTCCAAAGAGTTCCTTGTCTGCTAGTGAATTGGCTGCAGCTCAAGCCTATCTCTCTGGAACTAGAAATCAGCCTAGTGTGACTGACTATCGTTCAAGTACAAATGGGACTGGTCAAACTACCAAGCCTATTCAACAGGCTGAAATACCAACTAATAAATCCGAGAGTCTTCAAAGTCTATTACAGCAGCTTTATGCTCTTCCAAGTACTCAACGATATACTGAATCGGATGGTTTGACTTTTGACCCTGCTAAGATTTCAAGCAGGACACCGAGTGGTGTAGCGATTCCTCATGGAAATCACTATCATTTCATCCCATATACAAAGCTTTCTGCATTAGAAGAAAAGATTGCGAGAATGATTCCTCTAACTAGTGACAGTGAGAAACCAACACCATTGGAGAATCCAAGCAAACCAGCAGAAAAACCTACTCAGCAAAACCATCATCATGAGAAAGACGGTGATCATGGAAGTCAGGCACATAAGCATGAAGAACATGGACATGACGCTCATCATGATGAAGACCATGATCACGGTTTTGATGCTAATCGTGTCATCAGTGAGGATGATCAAGGCTTTGTCATGTCACACGGTGATCATAATCATTACTTCTTTAAGAAAGATTTGACAGCAGAGCAAATTAAGTCGGCTCAAGATCATTTAAGAGGTAAGACGCCAGTAACACCAAGTCCAGCACATGATGATGAACACGATAAAGATAATCATGGGAACCATCATGATGAAGACCATGATCATGGTTTTGATGCCAATCGTGTCATCAGTGAGGATGATCAAGGCTTTGTCATGTCACACGGTGATCACAATCATTACTTTTTCAAGAAAGATTTGACAGCAGAGCAAATTAAGGCCGCCCAAAATCATCTGAAAAGTAAAACGCCATCAGTACCAAGTCCAGCACATGATGATGAACACGATAACGATAATCATGGGAACCATCGTGATGAGGAGCATAATCATGGTTTTGATGCAGATAGAGTCATCAGTGAAGATGCGGCAGGATTTGTCATGACTCACGGAGACCATAATCATTACTTCTTTAAGAAGGATCTAACACCAGAACAAATCAAGGCCGCGCAGGATCATTTGAGAGGTAAAACGACAGTAACACCAAGCCCAGCCCATGATGATGAACACGATAACGATAATCATGGCCACAAACATGATGAAGACCATGATCACGGTTTTGATGCTAATCGTGTCATCAGTGAAGATGCGGCAGGCTTTGTCATGAGTCACGGAGACCATAATCATTACTTCTTCAAGAAAGATTTGACAGCTGACCAAATTAAGGCCGCGCAGGATCATTTGAGAGGTAAAACGACAGTAACACCAAGCCCAGCCCATGATGATGAACACGATAACGATAATCATGGCCACAAACATGATAAAGACCATGATCACGGTTTTGATGCTAATCGTGTCATCAGTGAGGATGAACAAGGCTTTGTCATGAGTCATGGTGACCACAATCATTACTTCTTCAAGAAAGATTTGACAGCAGAGCAAATTAAGGCAGCTCAGGATCATTTGAAAACACATCATGATGCGGAGCCTGTAAAACCTCTTGCTAAAACGGTAGAGTCTTTCTCAAGAGATGCTAGCGATGAAGAAAAGATTGCTTATATTTCTAAAACATACGGAGTTCCACTTGAAGCGATTAGAATTTCAAACGGATTCTTTGTCTTTGGAAATCCAGACCAAGCCTACGATCCAACTCATATCCATCCATATGCTGTTCGTAAGGAACATGTGCGTCTTCCGCTACAAACTGGCAATCCAGAACTTGATTTCCTAAATGAACTCTATACCACTGCTTTGCGAGATGGTGTGTCTCCATATAGCTTGCAGGTAGAAAATGGTAGTTTTGTGATTCCTCATGGCGACCACAATCACTACATCAAGGTTCAAACTAAGGACTATGAAGTAGCTTTGAAAAACAAAATTCCAGCTCTCCAATCCAACTATCAACCTGGAGCTTTTGATGAGAAGGAAGTTTTGGCAAAAGTAGATCAACTTTTAGCTGATAGCAGAAGCATCTACAAAGACAAGCCTATCGAACAAAGACAGATTGAATTAGCTTTAGGTCAGTTTACTGAAAACATGAAGAAACTGGCAACTAACTCTACAGCAGGTTATCTTGCAACACTGGATCTCTTTGATAAGCAATATATCCATATTGATGAAAGTGTCAAACCTGTTGAAACAAGCACTCTAGATAAGAAATATCAAGCCTTGATTGATAAAATTAACACACTGGATACAGACTCTTATGGACTTCCTAAGAAAGACCTTCTCGTTCGACTCCAAGAAGCTAAATTGGCTAAAGATGAGGCTGCTTTAGTAGCGGTTGAATCACAACTTCAAGCTCTTCAAGACTTTAATGATCGAACAGGTGTTACAACTGTAGAATACATCAAGTATTTCTATGAACACGTAAATGACGGTCGTTTGAGTGATGAACTTCGAAACAAAGTCGCTCAGTTGACTTGGACCTTGTATCAATCTCAATCCTTCCTAAAGGCAGCGGAATTGAACAAATTATTCCCAAACATCTATCAGGCAAAACAAGAAGTGGAAGAAGCTTTGAAAGCTCAACCAACTACTGCTAAATCGACTCAAACAGTTCTAGATACTGAGAAAGTTGATAATCAAACTGCCAAGACAGCTATTTATGGCTTCTTGAAAGAATTGTACGGAGACTTTATGCCTGAAGAGCATGTAAATCATGTCAGCAAGGAAGAAGTAGAAAGTCTTTTAAGCAAGGCAACTCAACTCTTGGAACAAATCCAAGAAGAAGGAATCAGACAATCCTTGGCAGAAGAAGTAGAAAATCTCAAAGCTGCCACAAACAAGGCTGATGCAGACTTGGATGAAGTAAACAGCCAGGTAAAAGATGTCTTGACTCGTATCGCTAGCGCCCTTCAACAAGAGAAGGAAAATGCAGAGCAAGATCCTCAGACACTTGTACTCTATCAAAAACTTTACGATATCCTCATGTCACTTCACGCATACTTAGAAAACAATAAGGGTTCTGATGCCGACTTTGATAAGGTGGATGCATTACTAGATCAACTTTCTGCTAAGAGTAAGGATAAAGCCGCTTTACTTGAATTGACAAAAGCTATTCTGGTCTTGAATCAAGAAATCAAGTCAAAATCAAGTGCAAGTGAAGAAACAACTCCATCAACAAATGCTGAATCAAATGGTGATAAGACAAGTGCTGAAAACCAACCTAACGCAACTACAGAATCTAACAGTGAAACTGCCATCGACGAAAACAAACCGAGCAAGGCAACAGATTCTAAACCAGATGAATCAACTTCAGAAAAGGAAACAACAGAATCTACAACAAGTACTGGAAATCAAGAAAAACCAGCAGAATAAAAAGAAAGGCGAGGTAGCTGAGCTACCTCGTCTTTTTTAGTCTCTATAAGCTACGATACCAATGATGGTATCAACTGCACGTTCCATAGTCTGAAGGCTGACGTATTCAAAACGTCCGTGCATATTTTCACCACCCGCAAAGATATTGGGAGTAGGGATTCCCATAAAGGAAATTTTAGAGCCGTCTGTCCCTCCACGGATTGGTTCGATTATAGGAGTGATACCTAAATCTTCCATAACGGCTTTAGCAATGGTAATTGGAGTCATATCTTTTTCAATGACTTCTTTCATATTGTAGTACTGGTCTGTCAAGTTTAGGGTGACACGGTCGCTACCAAGTTCTTGATTCATCTTATCAGCGATAGACTGTATTGCTGCTTTACGAGCTTCAAAGGCATCTTTTTCAAAATAACGAATGATGTAGCTTGCACGCGCCTCCTCGACACTACCTGTCACATCCATTAGGTGGTAGAAGCCTTGGTAACCTTCTGTTAACTCAGGTCGGTCATTCTCTGGAAGTTGATTATGAAAATCAATTGCTAACTGAAGGGCGTTGACCATTTGCCCTTTTGCTGTACCAGGGTGGACATTGCGTCCTTGGAAATGCAATTCAGCCCCAGCTGCTGAAAAAGTCTCGTACTGAAGCTCACCTAGTGGCCCACCATCAACTGTGTAGGCAAAATCAACATCAAAATCTTCTGCATCAAATTTATTAGCACCAACACCGATTTCTTCATCTGGACCAAAGCCAACACGAATCTCACAGTGCTTAATTTCAGGATGAGCAGTCAGATATTCAATGGCAGTCATAATCTCAGCAATTCCTGACTTGTCATCAGCACCTAGCAAGGTTGTTCCATCTGTTGTGATGAGCGTTTGGCCTGGATATTTCTCAAGACTCTTGAAGTCAGCTGGATCGAGTTTGAAACCAGAATTTCCTAGTTCAATCACACCACCATCGTAGTTTTCAATTACCTGTGGATTGACTCCTTCGGCATTAAAATCAGCAGTATCCATGTGAGATATAAAGCCAATCTTACGTGTTAAAGATGGATCATTGGCTGGCAAGGTTCCAATTGCAAAACCATTTGGTAGATAATAAACATTTTGCAATCCAACACGTTTCATTTCAGGAATAAGAACATTTGTAGCAAAATCTACCTGACTCTGCGTACTTGGAGTAGTAGTAGAGTGTTCATCAGAGCGCGTGTTGACCTTAACGTAGGTTAAGAAGCGATCCAAGAGATTGGGGTAAGTCATAAAAAACTCCTTTTGAATTCATTTTTTCCATTGTATCATAGAAAAGAGAGAAAAACAAAAAACAGAAGTTTGGGAAATTCGCTATGTTGGCGTTTACTTATTAATGGATAAATGATAAAATAAACTTGATAAAAATATCACAAGGAAGCGATTATGAAAAAAGCAATTTTAATGATGACTTTCGGTTCGCCAGAAGAGATTACCTTTGAAGGTGTGGCTGATTTTTTCACAAATATTCGTCGTGGAGTGAGACCTCAAGACCACGAGATTCAAACTCTCTATGATAATTATGTACTAATTGGAGGGACGCCTCTGCAAAAAATTACTCGAGAAGAGGTTGCCTTGGTAGAAGCTAGGTTGGGGAATGAGTATAGTGTTTATTTTGCTAATAAGTTTTCCAGACCTTTTATTCCAGATGTGATTGGTCAGATGGAAGCAGACGGCATTGAACAGTGTATTTGCCTGATTTTGGAGCCCCATTATTCTTTTTACTCTGTCATGGGATACGAGAAATTTTTAGAAAGCAAACAAATTCAATTTTTAGTTATCAAGGACTGGTATCAAGAAGAAGCGCTCTTAAACTATTGGGCAGATGAAATTGATAAGATTTTAAAAGAAGAAGTAAAGCAGGATAGCTTTAAAGTCATCTTTTCAGCTCATAGTGTACCAATTTTTGCCTTGGATTTTGGAGACCCTTATATCGACCAAATTTTTGAAAATAGCAAGCTAGTCGCTGAAAAGCTGGGTTTGAGTTCCGAGCAATATACTAACACTTGGCAAAGTGAAAGTGATATTGGGATTCCATGGATTAAGCCAGATGTCTTGGAGTATCTTAGAGAGCAGAAAGAACATCCAGACCATTATATTTTTGTTCCTATCAGCTTCATCAGCGAGCATATTGAAGTCTTGTTTGACAACGATGTGGAATGTTATGACTTGTGTCAGGAATTTGGGGTGAACTATCATCGTCCACCAATGCCAAATACAGATTCTCGTTTGATTGATGCCTTGGTCAATACAGTCAGAGCCAATGAACATCAAGAATTTAAGGAATTTCTCCCAGAAGAAGAAACCTTTGATGAGTTAGTTCCTTCGGATGAAACTAAAAATATCTTGGCCGAATCTCAAGATTTACAAATGCCGGAATTTGTGAAAAAACTGATTGAGAAAAAAGGTCGGGAAAATGTTAAGATGCCTTATCTTATTAAGAAAATGCTTGAAAAAGCAGGTAAGTTACCAAAAGAGTAAAGAAAAAAGGATTTAGCTTTGTGCTAGATCCTTTTAATTGATTATTTTTTCTCAAGAAGAGCTTTGATCTCTTGAAGTACTTCCAACTCAGTTGGACCAGCTGGAGCTTCCTCAGCAGCTTCTTCTTTCTTAGTAAGGCTTTGAGCTTTTTCAATTCCTTTGATAACGAAGAAGAGAACAGTACCGATAACTAGGAAGTTGATAACAGCACTCAAGAATTTACCATATGTAACACCATTCCAAGCAAGCTCAGCGATGTTTTGTACTTTCGCAGCTTCCAAGGCTGGATTCAAAATAAGTGGGGTGATGATATCGTTAACAAGTGATGTAACGATTGCACCAAAAGCAGTAGCAATGATTACACCGACAGCAAGGTCAACAACGTTACCACGAAGCAAAAATGCTTTAAGATCTTTTAACATTTTCATAATTTCCTTTTAAAAAATTTTTACACTTTATTATATATTAATTAAGAAGTTCTTGCAAGCTATATGTTTAAAATTTTTCTTATTTTTTAAAAATAAATACCTTACTAAAAATGTAATTGAGGATAATTATTAAGAATTGTGCAATAACTGTTTCAATACTATTCACCTTATTAATATTATAACTTACAAATTGTCCGATAATATTAGGAAACTGAGTTACAAAGAGAAAAGTTAAAAACAAGTCTAAAAGAAAAGTAGAAAGACGTGCTAGAGTAAATTTCATTAAACGGATTGACCAATTCTGCCTAGCTTGCTTGAATACAATTGTATCATTTGTAATAAATGCAAACAGAATACCGATACTATTTGCGAGTCCAGTAGCAAGGAGTTCTCTATGAGTTAGTTGATAAATGACTAATCTGGATAGGATAGCTATAAGAGTAGTAGCTATACCAAAAAAGAGATAGAGTAAAAGCTCATTTTTCAAGAGACTTTGAATACGTTTTTTCATATTTTTAGTATAGCATAAAGCAGTCTATTGTGCTATACTAGTAAGGTTGATTGAATCAACCCTTGGTGCTTAGCTTCTTTCACCAAGCATATTACACGCGGGAAACCGCCAAAGGAGAAAAGATGAAAAAATTAACTATTCGTGATGTTGCAGATATTGCAATCGTTGCTGCTATCTATGTCGTTTTGACTGTCACACCGCCCCTAAATGCCATTAGCTACGGTGCTTATCAGTTCCGCATTTCAGAAATGATGAACTTTATGGCTTTTTACAATCCTAAGTACATCATCGGAGTTACCATCGGTTGTATGATTGCTAATTTCTTTAGCTTCGGACTGCTAGATGTCTTTGTTGGTGGTGGATCAACCTTAGTATTCCTTAGTCTAGGTGTATGGCTTTTTGCAAAATACAGTAAAGATTACCTCTTTAATGGATTGATTCGAAAAGATCATTTCTTCTTTTCAATCCTCTTTTCAATTTCTATGTTTACTATTGCTGCCGAGTTAAATATTGTAGCAGAATTACCATTTTTCCTTACTTGGTTTACAACAGGAATTGGTGAATTTGCCTCATTGATTATTGGCGCGATTATTATTGGTAAAATTGGTCGTCGAATTGATTTAAGCAAATAGAAGAAGATAAGCTAGGTAGCTCTTACCTGGCTTTTTCTTATGGAAAATTTCTAAGGAAACTTGACAAGTTTTTCTAACTATAGTATACTTTTTAAGTAAGCTGATTTAGCTCAGTTGGCAGAGCGCATCCATGGTAAGGATGAGGTCGCCGGTTCAATCCCGGCAATTAGCATGATATTTACAGGGAAACTCTTGAACACAAGAGTTTTTTCTTATGCTCGCGAGAAAAAATTCTGACTTTTGTATAATAAAAGTCATCCTGCAAAAATTTTTTATTGACAAAACCACTTATTTCTAGTAATATAATAGACGCGATGAGTCGATAGGTAGTCTTCGGACTACTATTGAGCATAAGGAGGTCATAACGCAGGAGCGGACCTTGATGAGTTGTGTGAACCTGCTCATCACATGAAGATGCCTCTTAGTCCCTAGTCTAGCGACTGGGGATTTTTATTTTCCAAAAAATGATGAAAAAGCTTTGCAATTCATGGAAAAAGTAGTATAATACATCTATTATAGAAATTTTTAGAAAATTCCGAAAGAGGTTATTTATGGGATATACAGTTGCTGTAGTCGGCGCGACAGGTGCTGTCGGAGCTCAGATGATAAAAATGTTGGAAGAATCAACACTTCCAATCGATAAAATTCGTTTACTTGCTTCTGCACGTTCAGCAGGCAAGACTTTGAAATTTAAAGATCAAGATATTACAATTGAAGAAACGACTGAAACAGCTTTTGAAGGAGTTGACATTGCTCTCTTTTCAGCAGGTGGTTCTACATCAGCTAAGTATGCACCATACGCAGTTAAAGCTGGAGCGGTAGTAGTTGATAATACATCTTACTTCCGTCAAAATTCAGATGTCCCTTTGGTTGTTCCAGAGGTCAATGCTCATGCACTTGATTCCCATAACGGAATCATTGCCTGCCCTAACTGTTCAACAATCCAAATGATGGTGGCTCTTGAGCCAGTTCGCCAAAAATGGGGCTTGGACCGTATCATTGTTTCAACTTACCAAGCAGTTTCAGGTGCTGGTATGGGAGCGATTCTTGAGACACAACGTGAACTACGTGAAGTTTTGAATGATGGTGTGAATCCACGTGGTTTGCATGCGGAAATCTTGCCTTCAGGTGGAGATAAGAAACATTACCCTATCGCCTTCAACGCTCTTCCACAAATCGATGTTTTCACTGATAATGATTACACTTACGAAGAGATGAAGATGACTAAGGAAACGAAGAAAATCATGGAAGATGATAGCATTGCAGTATCTGCAACATGCGTCCGTATTCCTGTTTTGTCAGCCCACTCTGAGTCAGTTTATATCGAAACAAAAGAAGTGGCTCCAATTGAAGAAGTGAAAGCAGCTATCGCAGCCTTCCCAGGTGCTGTTCTTGAAGATGATGTAGCTCATCAAATTTATCCTCAAGCCATCAATGCAGTGGGTTCACGTGATACCTTTGTTGGTCGTATCCGTAAAGACTTGGATGCCGAAAAAGGAATTCACATGTGGGTTGTTTCAGATAACCTTCTTAAAGGTGCTGCTTGGAACTCAGTTCAGATTGCAGAAACTCTTCATGAACGTGGCTTGGTTCGTCCAACTGCCGAATTGAAATTTGAATTAAAATAGTCATATCGTTTAGGAGTTCAGATGAACTCCTTCTTTGAAATAGAGAGGTGTTTCTCATGTCTTATAAAGATTTAAAAGAGTGTAAAATCATCACAGCCTTTATTACCCCCTTTCACGAGGATGGATCCATCAACTTTGACGCTATTCCAGCCTTGATTGAGCATTTATTGAGCCATCATACTGATGGAATTCTTCTCGCAGGTACCACTGCTGAGAGTCCAACTTTGACGCACGATGAGGAGTTGGAACTTTTTGCGGCTGTACAAAAGATTGTCAATGGACGCGTTCCTTTGATTGCGGGTGTAGGTACCAATGATACACGTGACTCGATCGAATTTGTCAAAGAAGTCGCAGACTTTGGTGGTTTTGCTGCTGGGCTTGCTATTGTTCCTTACTACAACAAACCTTCTCAAGAAGGAATGTATCAGCACTTTAAGGCCATTGCGGATGCTTCTGACTTACCGATTATTATCTATAACATTCCAGGGCGTGTGGTTGTCGAATTGACTCCAGAAACCATGCTTCGTTTGGCTGACCATCCAAATATCATTGGTGTCAAAGAATGTACTAGCTTGGCTAATATGGCTTACTTGATTGAGCACAAGCCTGAAGAATTCTTGATTTATACAGGTGAAGATGGAGATGCTTTCCATGCCATGAACCTTGGTGCGGACGGGGTTATTTCTGTTGCCTCTCATACAAATGGGGATGAAATGCACGAGATGTTTACTGCCATTGCAGAAAGCGATATGAAGAAAGCCGCGGCGATTCAACGTAAATTCATTCCTAAGGTTAATGCCCTCTTCTCTTATCCAAGTCCTGCTCCAGTTAAGGCAGTTCTTAACTATATGGGATTTGAAGCTGGCCCAACTCGTCTACCTCTTGTTCCAGCACCAGAAGAGGATGCCAAACGCATTATCAAGGTTGTCGTAGATGGCGACTACGAAGCGACTAAGGCAACTGTAACAGGTGTCTTAAGACCAGATTACTAATAAGACAATAAAATCCATGACCGATTGAACGATCATGGATTTCTTATTTTCCTAAACAGAATTGGCTAAAGAGTTGGGTGATGAGTTCATCTGGAGCAGCATCTCCAGTAATTTCTCCGAGAATTTCCCAAGTACGGGTCAAGTCAACTTGAAGCAAGTCAACAGGCATACCCAGTTCAAGACCTTCATTAACAGCTTGTAGGCTTTCAACAGCCTTCTCAATCAAGGAAATATGACGGGCGTTTGACAAGTAAGTAGCATCTTGCTCAACCAAACCAGCATTTTCAAAGAAGAGGTTGTTGATTCTCTCTTCAATCTTATCGATGTTTTGGTTTTTAAGGACTGAGATACGAATAATGTCTTCAGGGAGTTCTGAAGCTTCAATTGCTTCAGGAAGATCAGTTTTATTAAGAAGAATAATAAGGTTTGTATCTTGGCTAATTTCAAGAAGTTGTCTGTCTTGAGCAGTCAGTGGTTCACTAGCATTTAGCACTAGTAAAACTAAGTCAGCTTCCTTAAGTGCTTTTTTTGAACGCTCAACTCCAATTTGTTCAACGATATCATCCGTTTCACGGATACCAGCTGTATCAATCAATTTGAGAGGAACACCATTGATGTTGACGTATTCTTCAATGACATCTCGAGTAGTACCAGCAATATCTGTAACGATAGCCTTGTCCTCACGCAAGAGGTTGTTGAGAAGGCTTGATTTCCCAACGTTGGGACGGCCGATGATAGCAGTGGAAATTCCTTCACGAAGGATTTTACCACGACGTGCTGTTCTAAGGAGATTAGTTAGCAATTGCTCAAACTCCATAGTCTTCTCACGAACAACAGCAGTAGTCGCTTCTTCAACATCATCATATTCAGGATAGTCGATATTGACCTCAACTTGGGCAAGTGTATTGAGGATTTCTTGACGGGTATTATTAATCAGGTCAGAAAGGGAACCATCAAGTTGTTTGACCGCAATGTTCATGGCCTTGTCTGTCTTGGCGCGGATGATATCCATCACCGCCTCAGCCTGAGTCAAGTCCACACGTCCATTTAGGAAGGCACGTTTGGTAAATTCACCAGGTTCAGCCAATCGAGCTCCTTCACGGATAGCTAGTTGGAGAATCTCATTGGTCACCGCAATCCCACCGTGAGTGTTAATCTCGATAATATCCTCACGAGTGAAGGTTTTTGGAGATTTCATAGCCCCAACCATAACCTCGTCCATGACTTTACCAGTCAGAGGATCAATAATGTGACCGTAGTTGAGAGTGTGGCTAGCAACCTGTCTCAAGTCTTTCCCTTTAAAAATCTTTTGCGCAATAGCAAAACTTTCTGTTCCGCTCAGGCGGACAATACCAATAGCCCCTTCACCTAGTGGAGTAGAGATAGCAGCGATGGTATCAAATTCACGTGTAATCATAATGTTTCCTTTAATAAATAGCTCTTTTCTTGGAAATTTTTCCAAGTCTCTTTTCAAATTGTAACAAATTTAGGCTATTTCTTCAATGGATGCTACTTGGAGATTGAAAAAGCCTAAGCAATTCTGCTTAAGCTAGCTTATTTGGTGCGCATTTCCCCTTGTGGGAAGTAAGTTCCTTCTGGCATGTCGTTGATGATGATATGGACAGCAGATTGAGGTGCTCCAGTGTTACGGACAACAGCTTCCGTTACTTCCTTAGCAAGAGCTTTCTTTTGCTCGAGCGTGCGTCCTTCAAATAAATCGATGCGTACAAATGGCATAATAGCTTCCTCCACTAGTTTTGATTTCTTCTATTTTACCACATTTTGCCGTTTAAAGCTTAAGAAAATTATGATATACTAGAATGTAGCAAAAATTTAGAAATGGACGTGAAGCAAGAAACATGGCACAGTTGTATTATCGTTATGGGACCATGAACTCTGGTAAGACGATTGAGATTCTCAAAGTGGCCTATAACTATGAGGAGCAAGGAAAAGGTGTTGTGATTATGACCTCGGCTCTGGATACGCGTGACGGTGTTGGCTATGTGTCGAGTCGAATCGGTATGAAACGCCCTGCTCTTGCGATTGAGGAGACGACGGATATCTTTGGCTATATCCGAGACCTACCAGAAAAAAAGCCTTACTGTGTTTTGGTCGATGAAGCCCAGTTTCTCAAGCGTCACCATGTTTACGATCTAGCTCGTGTTGTTGATGAGTTAGACATACCTGTCATGGCTTTTGGCTTGAAAAATGACTTTCGCAATGAACTGTTCGAAGGTTCCAAGTATCTCTTGCTCTTAGCAGACAAGATTGACGAAATCAAGACCATCTGTCAGTATTGTAAGAAAAAGGCGACTATGGTGTTGCGTACACAGGATGGACTGCCAGTCTATGATGGTGAGCAGATCCAGATTGGTGGTAATGAAACCTATATCTCAGTTTGCCGTAAACATTATTTTGCGCCTGAAATCAATAAGGAGAATGAAGAAAAATGAACATCTATGATCAACTACAAGCTGTAGAAGACCGTTATGAAGAATTAGGAGAGTTACTGAGTGACCCAGATGTGGTTTCGGACACCAAGCGTTTCATGGATCTTTCCAAAGAAGAGGCTTCTAGTCGTGATACTGTAACAGCCTACCGTGAGTACAAACAAGTCCTTCAAAACATCGTTGATGCTGAAGAGATGATTAAGGAATCAGGCGGAGATGCGGATTTGGAAGAAATGGCCAAGCAAGAGCTCAAAGATGCCAAGGCTGAAAAAGAAGAATACGAAGAAAAACTCAAAATTTTGCTCCTTCCTAAAGATCCAAACGATGACAAGAATATCATCCTTGAAATCCGTGGCGCTGCTGGTGGTGACGAAGCGGCACTTTTCGCCGGAGACCTTCTAACTATGTACCAAAAGTATGCGGAAGCCCAAGGCTGGCGCTTTGAAGTTATGGAAGCTTCTATGAACGGTGTCGGTGGTTTCAAAGAAGTCGTTGCCATGGTTTCAGGTCAGTCTGTTTACTCTAAGCTTAAGTACGAATCAGGTGCCCACCGTGTGCAACGTGTTCCTGTGACAGAAAGCCAAGGTCGCGTACATACTTCGACAGCGACAGTCCTTGTTATGCCAGAAGTTGAAGAGGTTGAATACGATATTGATTCAAAAGACCTTCGTGTTGACATCTACCACGCCTCTGGTGCTGGTGGACAGAACGTCAATAAGGTTGCGACTGCTGTTCGTATCGTTCACTTGCCAACCAATATCAAGGTTGAGATGCAGGAAGAACGTACCCAGCAGAAGAACCGTGAGAAGGCCATGAAAATCATCCGTGCGCGTGTTGCTGACCACTTTGCACAAATTGCTCAGGATGAACAAGACGCTGAGCGCAAGTCAACAATCGGTACTGGTGACCGTTCAGAACGAATCCGTACTTATAATTTCCCACAAAATCGTGTCACAGACCACCGTATCGGCTTGACTCTCCAAAAACTAGATACGATTTTATCTGGTAAATTGGACGAAGTTGTGGATGCCTTGGTGCTCTATGACCAAACACAAAAATTAGAAGAATTAAATAAATAATGAAATTAGCTCAATTATTTTCAGATTTTGAAGAAGAGTTGATAAGACAAGGAGAGGAAGCTGAAAGCCTCTCTTTTGTCTATCGTAGCCTGAAAAATCTTTCTTTTACAGATTTTGTCTTTGCCCTCCAGCAAGAGGTAAACAAGGAAGAAAAACAATTTGTAAAAGGAATTTTCCAACAGTTAGCAGCCCATAAACCAGCCCAGTATATCATCGGACAGGCAGATTTTTATGGAATGCAGTTAAAAGTTGATGAGCGAGTATTGATCCCTCGTCCAGAAACAGAGGAATTAGTTGAGCTTATCCTGGCTGAAAATTCTGAGGAAAATCTTAAGGTCCTAGATATTGGGACTGGAAGTGGAGCTATTGCTCTCGCTCTAGCAAAAAACAGACCAGCTTGGTCAGTGACCGCAGCAGACATTTCCCAAGAGGCTCTTGATCTTGCATCTGAGAATTCTAAAAATCAAAAACTTAATATATTTTTTAAAAAATCTGATTGTTTTGCAGAAATTTCTGAAAAATATGATATAATTGTATCCAATCCACCCTATATCTCTCGTGAAGATGCGTCAGAGGTCGGCTTGAATGTTTTGCATTCAGAACCTCATCTAGCTCTCTTTGCAGATGAGGATGGCCTAGCTATTTACCGTAGAATTTCGGAAGATGCAAAGGACTATCTCAAGGATGGTGGTAAGATTTACCTTGAAATTGGATACAAGCAAGGTCAAAGTGTTCCTGAACTTTTTAGGAAACATCTTCCTGAAAAGCGAGTACGAACACTCAAGGACCAGTTTGGTCAAGATAGGATGGTTGTCGTTGATGATAAACAAGATTAGACAAGAATTAGAAAAGGGAGGGGCTGTTGTTCTGCCTACTGAGACAGTTTACGGTCTTTTTGCCAAGGCTCTAGACGAAAAAGCAGTTGATCATGTATACCAACTCAAACGTCGTCCTAGAGATAAGGCGCTCAATCTAAATATCGCCTCTCTAGAGGACATATTGCACTTTTCAAAGAATCAGCCAGCTTATCTACAAAAACTTGTCGAGACCTTTTTACCAGGTCCCTTGACCATTATTCTCGAAGCCAATGACAGAGTTCCTTATTGGGTCAATTCTGGTCTTGCAACTGTTGGATTTCGGATGCCGAGTCATCCCATTACCCTTGATTTGATTCGAGAGACAGGTCCCTTGATTGGGCCGTCTGCCAATATTTCAGGTCAGGCAAGTGGAGTGACCTTTACTCAAATTCTAGAGGATTTTGACCAAGAGGTTCTGGGTTTGGAAGACGATTCTTTTCTAACTGGACAGGATTCAACTATTTTGGATTTGTCTGGAGACAAGGTGAAAATCTTACGCCAAGGGGCGATTAAGCGAGATGATATTCTTGCTCAGTTGCCAGAGATTTCTTTTGAGGAGGAATGAGATGCTAAGAGACTTAAGAGAAACTGATGTGAAAGCTATATGTGACATTAACCAAGAAGTTTTGGACTATTCTTTTAGTCAAGAGGAAACGGCTGGTCAATTAGCTAGACTATCTCAGGATTCCCATCATTTCCTTCTTGGCTATGAGGATGCAGCTAGTCATGTCTTACGTGGATATGTCCACGCTGAGGTCTATGAATCACTTTATTCTAAAGCAGGATTTAATATTTTAGCTTTAGCAGTTTCACCTCAAGCACAAGGGCAAGGTATTGGTAAAAGCTTATTACAAGGGTTGGAAGAAGAAGCAAAAAGACGTGGTTATGGGTTTATCCGCTTAAACTCTGCCGATCATCGTCTGGGTGCTCATGCATTTTATGAAAAAGTTGGTTATACTTGTGATAAAGTGCAGAAACGATTTATTCGCATCTTTTAGTTTATTTTTCTAATAAGAAAATTAAACTAATGGACTAGTCACACAATAAAGGAGAAGACCTATGATTTTTGACAAAGATGATTTTAAAGCATATGATGCTGATCTCTGGAATGCTATTGCCAAAGAAGAAGAACGCCAACAAAACAACATTGAGTTGATTGCTTCGGAAAACGTAGTTTCCAAGGCTGTTATGGCAGCTCAAGGGTCTATCTTGACGAATAAATACGCCGAAGGCTACCCAGGACGCCGTTATTATGGTGGAACAGATGTAGTAGACGTGGTAGAATCTCTAGCTATTGAACGCGCAAAAGAAATTTTCGGTGCAAAATTTGCCAATGTCCAACCACACTCAGGAAGCCAAGCCAACTGTGCGGCTTACATGGCCTTAATTGAACCAGGTGATACGGTTATGGGAATGGATTTGGCAGCAGGTGGTCACTTGACCCATGGGGCTCCTGTTAGCTTCTCTGGTCAAACCTACAACTTTGTTTCTTATAGTGTGGATCCTGAAACGGAATTCCTAGATTTTGATGCTATCTTGAAACAAGCTAAAGAAGTCAAACCAAAACTGATTGTAGCAGGTGCTTCAGCCTATTCTCAAATTATCGATTTTTCAAAATTCCGTGAAATTGCTGATGCTGTTGGAGCTAAGCTCATGGTAGATATGGCTCATATCGCTGGTTTGGTTGCTGCTGGTCTACATCCAAGCCCAGTACCATACGCTCATATTACTACAACAACGACCCACAAAACCCTTCGTGGACCACGTGGTGGTTTGATTTTGACCAATGACGAAGAACTTGCCAAGAAAATCAATTCAGCTATTTTCCCAGGTATTCAGGGTGGTCCTTTGGAGCATGTTGTTGCAGCTAAGGCAGTTTCCTTCAAAGAAGTTTTGGATCCAGCCTTCAAGGAATATGCTGCCAATGTTATCAAGAACAGCAAGACTATGGCGGATGTCTTCTTGCAAGACCCTGATTTCCGTATCATTTCTGGCGGAACTGAAAACCACCTCTTCCTAGTGGATGTAACTAAGGTTGTAGAAAACGGAAAAGTTGCTCAAAACTTGCTGGATAAAGTCAATATTACCCTAAATAAAAACTCAATCCCTTACGAAAGCTTGTCACCATTCAAGACAAGTGGGATTCGTATCGGAGCAGCAGCCATTACTGCACGTGGATTTGGTGATGAAGAAAGTCGCAAAGTGGCTGAATTGATTATTAAAACCCTTAAAAATGCAGAAAATGAAGCTGTCTTAGAAGAAGTGAGAAGTGCAGTTAAAGAATTGACAGATGCCTTTCCATTATACGAGGACTAAAACTTTTATGGACATTTATATTAAGAAAGCTATTATTCATCAGTTTAGTCCGGATGATACCGAGCTGTTCCTAGCGGATAAGTTTCTCAATATCACTCCAAAAATCGAAGAATACCTGCGCAAGAAAATTGAACGTGTGTATTCAGATGAAGCTAAGACTGGGATTTTCGAAGAAGAAAATCCCTTCTTCAATCACATCACAGACGATTTGTTGGAGACATCAGTAACACTAGCTAATCTCTGGAAAGAGGAGTTTAGTGTTTCCGAAAATCTAAAGACCAATGACTTGATTTTTGTGCAATTTTCTAAAGAAGGTGTAGAACATTTTGCTTTCTTACGAATTGCCCTGCGTGAGACCTTGACCCACCTCGGAGGAGAAGTTGATAATCCAATCAAGCTGACTCAGAATAACCTGCCTGGATTTGGAACGGGTGCTGACGAAGCCTTGGTGGTCAATCTTCAGAGTCGCAAGTACCATCTGATTGAAAAACGAATCAAGTACAACGGGACTTTTTTGAACTATTTTTCAGATAATCTTCTTGCTGTCGCTCCTAAGATTTCTCCTAAGAAATCCATCAAGGAGCTGGAAAAAACGGCCCAGAGAATTGCTGAATCTTTTAACACAGATGATTTTCAATTTCAATCTAAGGTCAAATCAGCGATTTTCAACAACTTAGAAGAAAGCAATGAATTGTCACCTGAGAAATTGGCTAATGACCTTTTTGATAACAATCTGACGGCTCGTTTGAGCTTTATTGACCAAGTTAAAGAAGCTGTACCAGAGCCAGTTCAGTTTGATGAAATTGATGCCAGTCGCCAATTAAAGAAATTTGAAAACCAAAAACTTTCCTTGTCAAATGGAATTGAGCTCATCGTTCCAAATAACGTCTATCAAGACGCTGAGTCTGTTGAGTTTATCCAAAACGACAATGGAACCTACTCTATCTTAATCAAAAATATCGAGGATATCCAAAGTAAATAATGTTTAAACGAATTCGAAGAGTGCTTGTACTAGCAGTCTTCCTTTTTGCTGGATATAAAGCTTACCGCCTTCACCAAGATGTCAAGCAAGTCATGACCTATCAACCCATGGTGCGAGAAATCTTGAGTGAAAAAGACACACCAGCAAACGAAGAGCTTGTGCTCGCTATGATTTATACCGAAACAAAAGGAAAAGAAGGCGATGTTATGCAGTCTAGTGAGTCTGCAAGTGGTTCCACCAACACTATCAATGATAATGCCTCTAGCATTCGGCAAGGTGTTCAAACTCTGACAGACAATCTCTATCTAGCGCAGAAGAAGGGTGTTGACGTATGGACAGCTGTTCAAGCCTATAATTTTGGACCTGCCTATATCGATTTTATTGCCCAAAATGGCAAGGAAAACACCCTAGCACTGGCTAAACAGTATTCTCGTGAGACTGTTGCCCCCTTGCTTGGTAATACCACTGGAAAGACTTATAGTTATATTCACCCCATTTCCGTTTTTCACGGTGCTGAACTCTATGTAAATGGAGGAAACTATTATTATTCTAGACAGGTGCAACTCAACCTTTACATCATCAAATGTTTCACTCTCTTTTCAACATCTGGCTAGACCAGGTGTTTTTGTTATAAGTTTTCTTTAAGATAGATATATTACTCTAGAAAGGTAAAGGAGGAAAATCCCTATGAGAAAGAAACTCTTTCTGACTAGTGCTGCGGTCTTGTGGGCAGTAACAGCTATGAATAGCGCCCATGCAGCAACAGATGTTCAAAAAGTTATCGATGAAACCTATGTCCAACCTGAATATGTCCTAGGTTCATCATTGTCTGAAGATCAAAAAAATCAAACCCTTAAAAAACTAGGCTACAATGCCTCAACAGACACCAAAGAACTCAAGACCATGACACCTGATGTCTATTCTAAGATTATGAATGTTGCCAATGACTCTAGCTTGCAGTTGTATTCATCAGCCAAGATTCAAAAACTAGGTGACAAGTCGCCACTTGAGGTCAAGATTGAAACACCAGAAAACATCACTAAGGTGACTCAGGATATGTACCGCAATGCGGCCGTAACTTTGGGTGTGGAACACGCCAAAATCACTGTAGCAGCACCCATTCCAGTTACAGGTGAGAGTGCCTTAGCAGGGATTTACTATTCGCTAGAGGCTAATGGAGCCAAGGTACCACAAGCGAATAAAGACTTGGCTCAAGAAGAGCTGAAGGCTCTGTCCGATATCAATGCTGAAAACAAGGACAAAACTGGCTATGATGCTAATAAATTAAATGTTGCCCTAGCTGATATCAAGTCAGCACTCGCCAAAGCTAAAGAAAGTAAGGGAAATCTGACAGAGGAAGATGTCCGTAAAATTGTTGAAGATACCTTAAAAAATTACAAACTTGATCAGGTTATAACAGGAAACCAGATCAATATTATCATCAATTTTGCTTTGAATCTCTCAAAGAGTGATATCCTCAGCAATGCAGACTTCACTAAAACCCTGAATGACCTTAAACAAAGTATTGTTTCACAAGCTGGCGACAGTTTTAAAAATATCAACCTTAACTTTGATGCTGATAAGGCGCTAGAGGACGGCGGTAATTTCCTAAGCTCTCTCTGGCAAGCCATTGTTAACTTCTTCAAGAGTTTTGGTTCTTAAGAAATTTCATGGTATAATAGATGGTAACCGTAACGTTGCCGTCTTTTTTGTCGGCCAATAGAAAGAGAAGAGAATGTTAAAGAAAAATGATATTGTAGAAGTTGAAATTATTGATTTGACCCATGAAGGGGCAGGAGTTGCTAAGGTAGAGGGTTTGGTTTTCTTTGTAGAGAATGCTCTACCAACTGAGAAAATACTCATGCGTGTCCTTAAGGTCAATAAAAAGATTGGCTATGGGAAAGTTGAAGAATATCTTACACATTCTCCGCATCGTAACCAAGACCTTGACCTAGCTTATCTACGCTCAGGTATCGCTGATTTGGGGCATCTTGCCTACCCAGAGCAGCTCAAGTTTAAAACCAAGCAAGTCAAGGATAGTCTCTACAAGATTGCTGGGATTACAGATATAGAGGTCGCTGAAACGCTGGGGATGGCAAATCCAGTCAAGTATCGAAATAAGGCGCAGGTGCCGGTTCGTCGAGTGAATGGTGTCTTGGAAACTGGCTTTTTCCGTAAAAATTCGCATGATCTCATGCCTATAGAAGATTTCTTTATCCAAGATCCTATGATTGATGAGGTAGTAGTGGCCCTACGAGACTTGCTCCGCCGTTATGATTTGAAACCTTATGATGAACGGGAACAGTCTGGCTTGATTCGCAATCTCGTTGTCCGCCGTGGTCATTACTCAGGACAAATCATGGTCATTTTGGTAACCACTCGTCCAAAAATTTTTCGTGTTGATCAATTGATTGAACAAGTCATCAAGCAGTTTCCAGAGATTGTGTCTGTTATGCAAAATATCAATGACCAGAACACTAATGCTATTTTTGGCAAGGAATGGCGCACCATTTATGGACAAGACTTTATCACTGACCAGATGTTGGGAAATGACTACCAAATCGCTGGACCTGCTTTTTACCAAGTCAATACTGAAATGGCTGAAAAACTTTATCAAACAGCCATTGACTTTGCGGAGTTAAGAGAAGATGATGTGGTCATTGATGCCTATTCCGGTATAGGAACGATTGGTCTTTCTGTTGCGAAACATGTCAAAGAGGTTTATGGTGTTGAAGTGATTTCAGAAGCGGTTGAGAATAGCAAAAAGAATGCTCAGCTGAACAATATTTCAAATGCCAACTATGTCTGTGATACAGCTGAAAATGCCATGAAGAATTGGCTTAAAGATGGAATTCAGCCAACCGTTATCTTGGTTGATCCTCCACGCAAGGGCTTAACCGAAAGCTTTATCAAGGCAAGTAGTCAAACAGGAGCAGACCGCATCGCCTATATCTCCTGTAATGTTGCGACCATGGCGCGTGATATCAAACTCTACCAAGAATTGGGATATGAGTTGAAGAAAGTCCAGCCGGTTGACTTATTTCCGCAAACGCATCATGTTGAGGCGGTAAGTTTGCTAGTCAAGGAGTAAAACGACGAAGATTAGCATTTACTTCCGCCCATGCGATAGCTGTCCGTGATTGACAAGTGCTAGCACGCAGACAGAACGGAGATAGCGAACCGCTGAGTGTGTCGCTCTGCTCGTAAAAGCTTAGAAACCTTTGAACGAAAGGGATAATGAAAGCCTTGATTGCAAGGCTTTTTGCTTTATGGTGGGTAAGTATCAGAGTGAGAAAATTTTTGGAATGAGTAGAAGTGATAGCTAGAAATTATCAGTTTCTATTTCCATTTACCCTGTGGGTACGTGTTTGTTTCCATTGACAAGGAGTTTGTGGGAATAGAAATGTACCCACCTTGTTTGAATCAAGTGAAGTGTAGTTGAAGGAAATCTGTTGAAAGCAATACTTCATTTTACCGAATAAGTAATAATTTAGGCAACTTCAAATCGATTAAAAAAAACTATTTTAAAGGTTAAGAGTAGACAAAAATTGTCCACTCTTTTTTGCAAACTCAATTTATCAATAAATGAAATGAGGGAATGTAAAATGAAATATTTTGAGGTTGAGTTAGAAAATCCTGATGAATTTTTAAAACTACAAACAGAAGATTTTGTGAAAGCTAATCGCTTGCTACTAAGGAAGATAATCCAGAGCGTTACAGTCTATGAAGAAAACTTCGTCATATCCTTTAAATCTGGCATCGAATTGGAAGTATGAGTCTCATTCCATAACTTTTATATTGAACATATCATCTTGTTGTGTTATACTATAAATTGATATAAACAAAGATGTAGGAGGAACCGAAACTATGACAGCCTCAATGCGTTTAAGATAAGCTGGCAATAAAAAAAGCAGAATCTATACCCGATGATAGGCTTTTTTGTTGTGCTTATTTATACGATATTGAGCATTCATTAGTTACGGTGAGGATATTGGTTATTTAACTATACCTTTATTTAACTATGTCTTTAATATGAATGTTTCCAAATTGTATGTATGCAGACCAAAAGCCACATTGTGGGGTTTGGCCTGCATTTTTTATTGCCTAGAATGCTATTCAAAATAGAAATTCAAGCAAAATAATATGCAGGAGATAATATAAATGGAAAAATACAACAATTGGAAACGAAAATTTTATGCAATATGGGCAGGGCAAGCAGTATCATTAATCACTAGTGCCATCCTGCAAATGGCGATTATTTTTTACCTTACAGAAAAAACAGGATCTGCGATGGTCTTGTCTATGGCTTCATTAGTAGGTTTTTTACCCTATGCGATTTTGGGACCTGCCATTGGTGTGCTAGTGGATCGTCATGATAGGAAGAAGATAATGATTGGTGCCGATTTAATTATCGCAGCAGCTGGTGCAGTGCTTGCTATTGTTGCATTCTGTATGGAGCTACCTGTCTGGATGATTATGATAGTATTGTTTATCCGTAGCATTGGAACAGCTTTTCATACCCCAGCACTCAATGCGGTTACACCACTTTTAGTACCAGAAGAACAGCTAACGAAATGCGCAGGCTATAGTCAGTCTTTGCAGTCTATAAGCTATATTGTTAGTCCGGCAGTTGCAGCACTCTTATACTCCGTTTGGGATTTAAATGCTATTATTGCCATCGACGTATTGGGTGCTGTGATTGCATCTATTACGGTAGCAATTGTACGTATACCTAAGCTGGGTAATCAAGTGCAAAGTTTAGAACCAAATTTCATAAGGGAGATGAAAGAAGGAGTTGTGGTTCTGAGACAAAACAAAGGATTGTTTGCCTTATTACTCTTAGGAACACTATATACTTTTGTTTATATGCCAATCAATGCACTATTTCCTTTAATAAGCATGGAACACTTTAATGGAACGCCTGTGCATATTTCTATTACGGAAATTTCCTTTGCATTTGGGATGCTAGCAGGAGGCTTATTATTAGGAAGATTAGGGGGCTTCGAAAAGCATGTATTACTAATAACAAGTTCATTTTTTATAATGGGGACCAGTTTAGCCGTTTCGGGAATACTTCCTCCAAATGGATTTGTAATATTCGTAGTTTGCTGTGCAATAATGGGGCTTTCGGTGCCATTTTATAGCGGTGTGCAAACAGCTCTTTTTCAGGAGAAAATTAAGCCTGAATATTTAGGACGTGTATTTTCTTTGATCGGAAGTATCATGTCACTTGCTATGCCAATTGGGTTAATTCTTTCTGGATTCTTTGCTGATAAAATCGGTGTAAATCATTGGTTTTTACTATCAGGTATTTTAATTATTGGCATTGCTATAGTTTGCCAAATGATAACTGAGGTTAGAAAATTAGATTTAAAATAAACAATATTGGAGGAATATTTATGTATCTTATTTTCATGTAACTCTTCCTGCTAAAATCGCAGGGTTTTCCCTGCATACAAGCAAATGAAAGCATGCGATTATAGACAGGAGGAAATGTTATGGAATTAATATTAAAAGCAAAAGACATTCGTGTGGAATTCAAAGGACGCGATGTTTTAGATATAAATGAATTAGAAGTATATGATTATGACCGTATTGGTTTAGTAGGAGCAAATGGTGCTGGAAAAAGCACTTTACTCAGGGTACTTTTAGGAGAATTAACTCCCCCAGGATGTAAAATGAATCGTCTGGGTGAACTTGCCTATATTCCCCAGTTGGACGAAGTAACTCTGCAGGAGGAAAAAGATTTTGCACTTGTAGGCAAGCTAGGTGTTGAGCAATTAAATATACAGACTATGAGCGGTGGTGAAGAAACAAGGCTTAAAATAGCACAGGCCTTATCGGCACAGGTTCATGGTATTTTAGCGGATGAACCTACGAGCCATTTAGACCGTGAAGGAATTGATTTTCTAATAGGACAGCTAAAATATTTTACAGGTGCACTGTTAGTTATTAGCCATGACCGCTATTTTCTTGATGAAATAGTAGATAAAATATGGGAACTGAAAGATGGCAAAATCACTGAGTATTGGGGAAACTATTCTGATTATCTTCGTCAGAAAGAGGAAGAACGTAAGAGCCAAGCTGCAGAATACGAACAATTTATTGCGGAACGTGCCCGATTGGAAAGGGCTGCGGAGGAAAAGCGAAAACAGGCTCGTAAAATAGAACAGAAGGCAAAAGGTTCTTCAAAGAAAAAAAGTACTGAAGACGGAGGGCGTTTAGCTCATCAAAAATCAATAGGAAGTAAGGAAAAAAAGATGTATAATGCTGCTAAAACCCTAGAGCACAGGATTGCGGCCTTAGGAAAAGTAGAAGCTCCGGAAGGCATTCGCAGAATTCGTTTCAGGCAAAGTAAAGCATTGGAGCTCCATAATCCATACCCTATAGTCGGTGCAGAAATTAATAAAGTATTTGGGGATAAGGCTCTGTTTGAAAATGCATCTTTTCAAATTCCGTTAGGAGCAAAAGTGGCGTTAACTGGTGGTAATGGAATCGGAAAAACAACTTTAATCCAAATGATCTTAAACCATGAAGAAGGAATTTCTATTTCGCCTAAGGCAAAAATAGGTTACTTTGCACAGAATGGTTACAAGTACAACAGTAATCAGAATGTTATGGAGTTTATGCAGAAGGATTGTGACTACAATATATCAGAAATTCGTTCAGTGCTAGCATCTATGGGGTTCAAACAGAACGATATTGGAAAAAGTTTATCTGTTTTAAGCGGTGGAGAAATTATAAAATTGTTGCTTGCTAAAATGCTCATGGGTAGATATAACATCCTAATAATGGATGAACCCAGTAACTTCCTTGACATACCAAGTTTAGAGGCTTTGGAAATACTAATGAAGGAGTACACCGGAACTATCGTGTTTATCACCCACGATAAACGATTACTCGAAAATGTAGCAGATGTAGTTTATGAAATTAGAGATAAGAAAATAAATCTGAAACATTAAATTTAAGGTAGTCGCTGGTCAGTATAGTCTGTTCTGGTTGGCGACTCCATTGTTAAAGAGTATAAAGACTTTAGATTTTATGAATATTAAAAATAGGAACAGTCAATTGAACTGCTCCTATTTTTCTGCTAAATATATTGTAGTTTTCTTATATGTATAATGATAGATTAGCGGATTCTCATCTACGGTACTTACTTCAAATATGAAGAAGTGATCGCGGTTATCTCTGGACTTTTCCTTATTGAGGACAAAGTAATTCTTACGTGAAGTCGCCATTGTTTTTAGGATATCATCAGTTAGGAAGGTCAATGGAATATTCATGTTAGAGTAGCGGTAGAAGTCACGTTCAAAATCTTGGTAGCTCTCGCTATAATAGTCCATTTGTAGGTGATTACGCTGAAACTCAAGCTGATTCATAGAGCACCTCCTCGACAAGTTCAATACTAATAATGTCTTTTAATTTCAAATTGATGTGACCTGTTGTAGTTTTTATCAAAATGAAATCTTTGGTCAGACTTGGTATTGTTCCAGTGTAGGAAACACGCTTGTTTTTTTCAATCACTTGAATGCGTGTGCGTAGCTGCCCGGCGTATACTTGACTGAGGAGTAATAATTTCTTCTCTAGTGATAAGTCAGACATGTACGTTACTTTGTTTGTATCATCAGAGAGTGCTGATGCATGTTCAGATAGGAAAAAGCCCATCCATTTTTGCATCTTTGTATCCTGGTACTCTCTTGCTGATTGAAATGGTAAATATGAACGGTCAATCATATCAAATCCTTTCTATGCAGAGGCAAGGGTATTTTTATCAAATTGAATCGTAAAACCTTGAATTCCCCCACCTGTGTAACATTCTTTAAAGCGATTGATTACCTCAGTATAGATTATCACAGATGAGCTTGTTGGCTTAATGCTAAATGTAAATTCCAATGGTAATCGGTTTTCAGATTTAGCATGTACTAGTCGTATCGATATTTCAGTTGTTTTGAGTTTTCTCTGACGAAGTTTTGAAGTTGCTGTTTCAACGATTCCATGTAAAAATCTTTCAAGCATTTCAATATCATTACATCCTTTGCTACGGATTTCTGAAAATTGTACTGTATTTTTTTCTTGTTTCATTTTAATCCCTCCAATCCACCCGCGGAATGACCACCGATAAGTTTACTGCGTTCAATATTTCTGGAACCTTCAGTTAGGACGGTTCCTTTTTGTATGGCTAAAAAACCAAACTGTTCTCTGACAACATCAATAGCTGTCTGAAGTCTATTTTCTTTTTCAATTTCTTCTACATCATGCAAAATGAGGACAACCCTTTTACTACCAAGGTGTTCTGTGCAGAATGCGGTTCAGCTTTTGGACGTAAGAACTGGACGACCAGTCGTGGCAAACGTAAAGTTTGGCAGTGTAACAACCGTTATAAGGTAAAGGGACAGATTGGTTGTCAGAATAACCATATCGATGAGGGAACACTAGAGAAAGCTGTAATGATGGCAGTTAAACTACTGAGTGAGAATATGGATTTGTTGCATGGAAAGTGGAATAAGATCTTGGAAGAAAACCAGTTATTAGAAAAGCATTACAGTGTGTTACTGGCTGAATTGATAAATAAGGAGTGTTGGGAATATGATTCCTTTGAGATGTGTCAGGTACTAGATAGTATTTTGATTTCGGAGGATGGACAGATAACCGTTAGATTTTTGGAAGGAACAGAAGTTGATTTATAAGGCTGTAGGCATAGTATAGTTCACTATGTTTGCAGCCTTTTTTCTTGTTTAGTGGTATAATTATATGTAGGATTTTTTTAATATCGGTTACTTTTTATGAATTAACCAAAAAACTAAAATGGAGTTGTTTTATAATGAGATATTCTGAAGAAGCATTACAATCATGGATTAAGCCGTTATCTGCCACTGAAGAAACACGGGTTGAAAATACTATTGGAATGATTAAAGATGCAATAGAAAGGAGTGGGCTCTCTTCAAAGTATGAATATGAAATTTTTGCCCAAGGTTCTTATGCAAATAATACGAATGTAAAGAAAAATAGCGACATTGATATCTGTATCATGGTGAAATCTTTATTTTATTGTGAGTATGTAGATGGGTTATCGGACCTAGACTATAATTACTCTAGTAGCAGCACCAATGCTAATGTATTTAAAAACGAAGTGATTAAAGCGTTAATTTCAAAATTTGGTGCAGAATCAGTTTCTATTGGCAATAAGTGTATCAATATTAATTCTAACTCATATCACGTAAATGCAGATGTAGTCCCATGTTTTCAATATCGAAATTATAGATATATTGGTAGCAGGTCATCTGAAAAATTTGTTGAAGGCATCAAATTTTTTACCTCAAACGGAAATTATGAAGTAATTAATTATCCTAAAGTTCATATACAAAATGGTATCTCTAAGAATAAATCTACTCACTATAAATATAAATATTTAGTTAGGATTATGAAGCATATTAAGAACGAGATGCAGGAGCTAGGATTGACAAACGAACGCATTTCTTCATATTTGATAGAATGTTTGGTCTGGAATATACCTGAACAGATGTTTTTCAATAGTAATAGCTACACAGGGTTGTTACAGCAAGCGTTATATTACATAGTGTCTCAAGTGAATTTAAATTGGGTTGAAGTAAGTGGAATGTATTACCTTTTTCGTTCAGAGCAGAAATGGAATTTACAGGATACAAAAACTTTTTTAGTTAGAATGATTGAATTTTTGGATTATAAATAAAACTTATGAATGAACAGCAGAAAAAATTTTTGAATATTACAATATGGGTTTTTGCAATTTGCTTGTTATTAAGATTGTTAATAAGTGGCCAAGAGATTGCAGTGAATCTTAAATCTGATATTTTGGCATTGGTATATTCAGCCATTGGGTATATTGGTGAAGCTATATCAGTTACAGCAATTATTATGGCTATTTTTGAAAAAACAGCATGGCGGTGGCCATTACTATCTAAGATTCATAATGTTCCAATTTTATTTGCGAATTATGTAGGTAGTTTCAAGACGGACTATGATCAGAATGAAAGAAATTGTGAACTTACTATTGAACAGTCATTTACGACTATTAAAGTTAAGTTTAAAACGGGTGAAAGTTCGAGCCATAGCATTACAGCATCAATTATCAATGATAATGGAACACAAAAATTAATTTATACATATTTAAATAGCCCAAGGGCTGAATTGCAAAGTCCTATACATTATGGGACGGTAATTCTTGATATTGATAATCCAAATCAACTAGAAGGAAATTATTATACTAATCGAGGAACCAAAGGTTCAATGAGTTTTGAGATAAACAACCCTTCTCGCTAGTTGGATTTGTAAAGATTTAAATAAAGAAAGAAGAACTAACTATCGGAAACTTGGCATAGATGTAACAATACTGTATATTAACGAAGCCGTAAATACTCGCATTAGTTACGTTTAATAGTTTAATACGGATATTCAGCAGCTTTGATTTCGTTTCACAGTATAGGTAGTAACCGTCAAGACATGTGGAGGCGGTAGTTTTGATGTCAAAAGTTGCAACCAGTGAATAAATGAAGTGTAGAAAATAAAGGCTTGTTCAATTCAATATATAATGAATTACCGGCACCCAAACCAAAGAAAAAGAAATAATTAAATTAGAAGTTGAAGGGGGGAAGAATGAGAATCGGAGTTATTCAAGCAAGTTCGCAAGCGACCAAAAATCAAATAATCTATGATGCTGTATTAAAGTATGCTCCAAAGAAATCTGAGGTTATAAATTTTGGCTGTACGATGGAAGAAAATGAAAAATACTCGTATATAGAAATTTCTATTCTTATAGGTATCTTGTTGGCAAGTAGGACAGTTGATTTCGTTGTTACGGGCTGTTCTTCCGGACAAGGAATGATGCTTGCTTGTAATAGTATGCCTGATGTCATTTGCGGATATGCACCTACACCGAATGATGCCTATTTATTTGCTCAGATTAATAATGGAAATGCGATATCATTACCATTAGGTGAAAATTATACATGGTCAGGTACTGAAAATCTTGAAAGAACAATAGAAGCTCTTTTCTCGAAGCCATTTGGACAAGGATACCCCAAAAGTGAGGCAGAGAGAAAGGTAAGAGATGCTGAGAAACTTAAAGAAATAAGAAGAATCGGGCAGGTTCAGTTTGAAGAATTCGCAAATGTACTAGATATATCATTGTTTGAATCAATCAAGAGGAAACAGAATGTAATTCAGAATGTAAAGGCGTATGGGAAGAAAGAAATAGCTGATTTAATGAAATGAGTAAATCACAGTTTGTCGGGGTAATACCTTTTAACGATAACCTTATGCTATCGTCAAAAGGTTTATAGACATGTTCCCACATACATGTTCACTTGGCATACATAGTGTTCACTCGTTTTATGTCGAGTGTGTGGTACTGCTTTTAAGAGCTGATTGAACAAGGAAAATTAGCTAGTGAAAGTCCTACAGTAAGGAGTTTAAACATGAAATTCCATGAATTTGGTAATAAGAATTTGCCTCCTATTTTACTGATACATGGTGGTGGCAGTTCTTGGTGGAATTATCTTCGTCAAGCACGAATCCTGTCAGAAGAATACCGTATTATTCTACCCACTTTGAATGGCCACGGAGAGGAATATCAACTTGATTATGTTTCTACTGAAGATTCTGCTTTGGAGATTCTAGACTATATCAAAGCAAACTGTGGTGGGAAATTGTTTGCAATCGGTGGTGTTTCACTTGGTGGTCAAATTGCCATGGAGCTTTTATCTTTAGATAGTGAAATTGCTGAGAAGGCCATCATAGACGGAAGCCTCTGTATTCCTCAACCAAGGTTAGCTAAAATCAGCATCTTTCTAGTGTCTCTATTTGGTAAATTGATGTTCAATAAATTCTCTTGCAAACTTCAGTTAAGCATGATGAACAAACTCTATCCTTAACTGGCTTATCCAGAGGAAATAAAAGCTTATTATTTGGAGGATCTGCCAAGGACGCCTATTAAAACATTGGTGACCATTTACAAAACCTATATGGGGCATTACAAGCTGAAAGATATGATTTCTGCTAGCAAGGCTCAGGTTCTGTATATCTATGGTGAAAAAGAATTGAACTGTGTGAAAGAATCAGCGAAATTATTTCATCAGCTACATTCAAATACGATTTTGTATGAAGCAAAGGGATATAATCATGGCTATTTATCAGCTTACCTGCCTCAAGAGTGGGTTGATTTGGTGGTACCATTTTTAAAGAATGATTCATTTAAAATGGGTGATGAAACTGAAATGATGTAAGGAGGAATCATATGCTCGGAGCAATTATTGGAGATATTGTCGGTTCTGTTTACGAATGGAACAATATTAAAACGAAGGACTTTCCTTTATTTGGGAAGGATTGTTTTTTCACGGATGATACAATAAGTCCGAACCGCTGAATGTGTAAGCTTGTTAGCGAAACGTAGCTAATCCTTAGAATAAAGAAACTAAAACTCCATTATTTAGAAATGAAAACCTAAACTGTTTTTAAGGAGGTGTTATATTGATAGAAAGCAGACCTGAGTTTGAAAAAATCACATCCTTTGATGAATTTAATAAATACTATTGGTATCGGGATGAACTTTCACAGATATGCAAGTCATTGGGACTTGAATATAGAGGTACCAAACAGGAACTCAATGATATTATTGAGCAGTACTTTAAGGGTAATTTGATTAAAAAATCATCAATAAAAAGGAAAAAGAAACAAGTAGAAGCCGTTGCCTTAGATACGCCCTTACTTGAATGCGGATTCTCCTTTAATGCAGACTTTAGAGAATATTTCTCAACTTTAACAGATGTTTCGCCCTTTAAATTTACTGCTGATATGGCGACAGCTTGGAGAAAAGTAAAAAGAGAAAATGATTTGAGTTTTACAATCCAAGATATGCTAAAAGTTTATTATGGAAATTCAGATTATGCCAAGTATGACCATTCAATTTGTCAATGGAACCAATTTTTAAAGGACTTCTGTGCAGACGAAAATAGTCGTAACTACTCAAACAAGTTAAAAGTAGCTTCTATTCTTTGGAAAGAAGTTAGAAATTCAAGTAATGAAAAAATTTATTCAAAGAATCTTTTGACCGAATATGCTGATAGAATAAACGAGTATAGGAAGTAGAAATATCAGTCTAAACCAAGAGTTCACAAGGAGGAATACTATGCTAGGAGCAATTATTGGTGATATTGTAGGTTCAGTTTACGAATGGAACAATATCAAAACTAAGGATTTTCCTTTATTTCGTGAGGATTGTTTTTTCACGGATGATACGGTTATGACCTGTGCTGTGGCAGAAGCCATCATGAATGGTGGTCTGGAGGATGACTTTATTGATGCTATGAAGAAATACGGCAAAATGTATCCCGATGCGGGCTACGGTGCTCGGTTTAGTAGTTGGATCAATAGTGATAATCGTGAGCCTTATAATAGCTTTGGAAATGGATCTGCTATGCGTGTTTCTCCCTGTGCTTGGCTTATGGACTGTGGCTTTTGTGCAAGAACTGGTATGACACCATCAACTAGAAAGCTTGCACGACTTTCAGCAGAAGTCACCCATAATCATCCAGAAGGTATCAAAGGAGCCATGGCGACAACTGATGCTATCTTTCTGTGTCGTTATTACTTTGGAGGTTATTGCGGAGATTATGAGCAACCAATCAATGACAATCCTACAGAGTGTAAAAGACGGATTAAGGATTATATAGAGAAGACATATGGCTACAATCTATCTCAAACTTTAGATGAGATCCGCCCTAACTATCGTTTTAACGAAACATGTCAAGAAACTGTCCCTCAAGCCATTATTGCCTTTCTTGAAAGTAGAGACTTCGAAGATGCGATAAGAAATGCTATCTCACTTGGTGGCGATAGTGATACACTTGCAGCAATCACAGGAAGTTTAGCCGAGGCAGCTTACGGAATTCCTGATTGGATAAAGGATAAGGCCTATTCTTACTTGGATAACCCCTTAAAGGATGTAGTCATTAGATGGGAAAATAGAATAAAAGCATTTTAATCTCCAGTACGTCATATTTCTCTTTTCCGTATTTTCATTGTATAATAAGATTACATTTACTTACATATGGCGAAATGTAAACATTTCTATTTAAAAATTAAGGAGTATTATCAATGAAAAAGGCGATGTTAATTATCAACCCTACTTCTGGTGGCGAGAAGGCTTTGGATTACAAAGAAAAGCTGGAAAATAAAGCAAAAGAATACTTTGAACACGTAGAAACCAAAATTACTGAAAAAGCGCTGGATGCTACTAATTTCGCTGCAGAAGCTTCAGAAGAAGGCTATGATGCTGTCCTTGTTTTTGGTGGTGATGGTACAGTTAATGAAGTCATTTCTGGCATTGCTGAAAAAGACTATATACCGAAACTTGGAATTATTCCTGGTGGTACTGGTAACTTAATTACCAAACTTTTGGAAATTAACCAAGACATTGACGGAGCCATTGATGAACTTGATTTTAATTTAACAAATAAGATTGATATCGGTAAAGCGAATGACAATTATTTTGGTTATATCTTTAGTATCGGTTCACTTCCTGAGGCGATTCACAATGTTGAAATCGAGGACAAGACAAAATTCGGTATTTTAGCCTATGCTGTAAATACCATGAAGTCCGTTATGACGGATCAGGTCTTTAACATTAAGGTTGAGACAGAAAATGGAAATTATGTTGGTGAAGCTAGCCATGTTTTGGTTCTCTTGACAAATTACTTCGCTGATAAGAAAATCTTTGAAGAAAACAAAGACGGCTATGCCAATATCTTAATTCTAAAAGATGCCTCTATATTCTCTAAATTATCCGTTATTCCTGATTTACTAAAAGGAGATGTTGTCGGCAATGATAATATTGAGTATATCAGAGCGCGTAATATTAAGATCTCTTCAGATAGTGAATTGGAGTCAGATGTTGACGGCGATAAATCGGATAACCTACCTGTAGAAATCAAAGTTCTAGCTCAGCGAGTAGAAGTGTTTTCAAAGCCGAAAGAGTAGAAGGTAAAAATTAGTTTATTATTCACAACGAAATTAAGTTCTATATCAACGATTGGAGGAGGAATGAATTCTCTATTTGATGAATTTCGAACAATTTGTTCTCATTTAAACCAAATCGGAATCACACCGACGCTCATGGGGTCCTTGGGTTTTGAATACCGTTCAAATGAAGAATGGAGGCCGTCTGACATTGACATTCATGTGCCTGGTGATCCTAGAGGTTGGGAAGCACCTGATCATCTCAGAATTTATGAGTGGGACAAGATAATGAAAGTGATGAAACACTTAGGCTATGCCTTAATAGATATTCATGAGCATGAATTCAAAAAAGATGGTCTGAGTGTTGAATTCGGAAGTATCGATTCTTTACCTGATTTTGCAGGAGTTTCGGAATCGGATATAGAATTGATTCATCTCGAAAACATCACTTTTCGCATTCCAAATCTAGAACAGTTTTTAAGTATTTACAAGGCTTCTTCCCAAGATTCTTATCGAAATGAGCACAATAACAATAAGGATTTTAAAAAGATAGAATGGTTAGAAAGACATTTGTAAATCTATCTTTCTTTACAACCATTAAAATTCAAGTAAATAATATAGATATCTCAAAATATTTAATTAGTTTCAAGAAAGTTTTATAAATAGGTATTATTCATAACATAGTGCGCTAAATTTAGTGTTATTATGAAATCGGAGGGAATGATTTGTCAGTTTTAACAGAAAAAACAGAATGGCTCTGGAAAAAAATCAGGAGCTATGGCTTAAAGAAATTGTTGAATATATTGAAGCACATGATTTAGTTGATTATAATTTTCAGGACAATAACGAATGGACTGCTCGTGATTGTGATTATGAACAGTCACCTTTATGCCAGATAATTTGGGGAGAAATAGTTTCCAGTTACCTTTCTAAGAAATTCGGCGAAGACTATACATATTTAATAAATAGGTATGATTTAACAGTACAAAGCGATACGAAAAGTTTTCGTTTTCTCTTTGATGTAATGAATAATGGTAAGGCAGCATATAATCCTTCTTATAAGACAGAAGATAATAGTGATATTATATATAAATATCATTATATTGGTAATTTTACCCCTATTCCAGGTAATGTTCCATTAAAGCGAAGTTTACAATTTGTTCACAAAGGTTTTCAAGAAGATTGGAACGAGATGATAAAGCATATTAGAGATCATTGGAATGAATTTAAGTTTGATTTGACGTTTGATGAATATATTGAGATGACTTTTCAAACCGATTATTATTCAAACAAAAAATTTAATAAGATTATTGAAAAAGAAGATATAAAAAATATGATTATTTCGAGAGGCAAGCTAATAGAAGGACGGTTAAAAGAGCTAATTTAAAATTAAGTATGAACTATTTAAGCAGATTTTAGAAAAAAGTTTAAAATTGAAAAGCCTTTTTTAAGGCTTTTTGTATACTTTAAAATATAGTTCCTTTAAGGACGGACATTCCTTGAAAATAGTTTACAAAAATAGTATACTGGATTTATTGACTTTGAAAACGTTTGCGTAAAATTTGAATTAATACTTTAGGAGACAAATTGATGGAATTAAGTGCTATTTACCACAGGCCAGAGTCGGAGTTTGCCTATCTTTATAAGGATAAGAAGCTTCACATTCGGATTCGAACTAAGAAAGAGGACATTGAAAGCATCAACTTGCACTATGGAGACCCTTTTATCTTTATGGAGGAGTTTTATCAGGATACAAAAGAAATGTCCAAAATAACTTCTGATGCCCTATTTGATTATTGGCAGGTTGAAGTGTCCGTCTACTTTGCGCGTATCCAGTATCTCTTTGAACTCAAGGATACAGAAGGTCAAAGTATTTTGTATGGCGATAAAGGGTGTGTGGAAAATTCTCTAGAAAATCTTCATACTATTGGAAATGGATTTAAGTTGCCTTATCTTCATGAGATTGATGCCTGCCGGGTTCCTGATTGGGTTTCAAATACGGTATGGTATCAGATATTTCCTGAGAGATTTGCTAATGGAAATGCTCTATTAAACCCAGAAGGGACTTTAGACTGGGATTCATCTATCACACCTAAGAGTGATGATTTCTTTGGTGGTGATTTACAGGGGATTATTGACCATCTGGATTACTTACAAGACTTGGGTATTACAGGTCTTTATCTCTGTCCCATTTTTGAATCTACGAGCAATCATAAGTACAATACGACGGATTACTTTGAAATCGACCATCATTTTGGAGACAAGGAGACCTTCAGTCGACTGGTGAACCAAGCCCATCAGAGAGGCATGAAAATCATGCTGGACGCCGTTTTCAACCATATCGGTTCGCAATCTCCTCAATGGCAAGATGTTGTCAAAAATGGTGAGCAATCTGCTTATAAAGATTGGTTCCATATACAACAATTCCCAGTGACGACTGATAAGCTTGCTAATAAGAGAGACTTGCCCTATCATGCTTTTGGTTTTGAGGGCTATATGCCTAAGCTAAATACAGCCAATCCAGAGGTTAAGGAGTATCTTTTAAAGGTTGCGACTTATTGGATTGAAGAATTTGATATCGATGCTTGGCGTTTGGATGTGGCTAATGAGATTGACCATCAGTTTTGGAGGGATTTTCGTAAGGCAGTTTTAGCTAAAAAGCCTGATCTTTATATCCTAGGAGAAGTCTGGCATACATCTCAGCCTTGGCTAAATGGGGATGAGTTCCATGCAGTCATGAATTATCCTTTATCTGATAGTATCAAGGAGTATTTCTTACGAGGAATTAAGAAGACAGATCAGTTCATCGATGAAATCAATGTCCAATCTATGTATTACAAACAGCAGATTTCAGAGGTTATGTTTAATCTCTTGGATTCTCATGATACAGAACGTATTTTGTGGACGGCCAATGAGGATGTTCAACTGGTTAAATCAGCCCTAGCCTTTCTCTTTTTACAAAAAGGAACACCCTGCATCTATTACGGAACCGAATTAGCTTTAACCGGAGGACCAGACCCAGATTGTCGTCGCTGTATGCCTTGGGAACGCGTATCAAGTGACAATGATATGCTGAATTTCATGAAGAGGCTGATTAATATTAGAAAACAAGCGTCATCAACCATTCAGCATGTCAAGTATAGCCTAAAAGAAATCAAACAAGATATAGTAGCCCTTGAATGGAAATACGAAGGCCGGGTCCTTAAAGCGATCTTTAACCAATCAAAAGAAGAGTATATTTTAGAGAAAGAAGCAGTATCACTAGCAAATAATTGCCGAGAATTGGAGAATCAGCTTGTCATCTCTCCAAAAGGATTTGTGATTTTTTATTAAAGAGCAATTAAGAGTGACAGGAAAATTGTAGTATAGAGAGCATTTTACAAACAGACTATTTGTCGTCTTGCTACAATTGGTATATAATTTAACTTAGAGTAAATAGGAGGACAAATCGAATGGAATTAAAAGATTTTACAGAAAAAGAACAGGAAATGATTAAGAAGGGGCTTACGACGTCTAAGATTAGTGACAAGGAAGCTGCTGAAAAGATTCTTGCGCTAGTACCACAAGACTTGATTAAGAGAATTCCGTTTTTTGTAAGAAAACATGCTACGACACGTACTATTAAACGCATTTCAATTGAACACCCTGAACTCTACGCTGCAGCTCAAACAAGTGGTGAAATACCAGAAAAAGAACGCGAAGAATTACGTCAGATTATCACGACTATCTTTGAACAAAAGATGAATAAGCATAGTATTCGTTAAATAAAAAAACTGAGAACTAGACCCTTCTAGTTCTTTTTGTATCCGCTTTCACATTATACAACTTATACAAATCTATATAAAATATTATTTTTCCGAACAAAAATAGATATTTTTTCAAAAAAGTACTTTACAGAGTGTTGAAAGTATGTTATATTATTAAAGCTTAGAAAATGAGATGATGTTTTCTAGCAAATATAAACCCGAGTAAAAAATGCCTACGGACAGGCAGGGTTGAATGCCGAAGCGTGGTTGAAAAGCCACATTATTGATAGGGTTAAAAGCCTACTTTTATAAGTTGATGTTAGGACACTTGTCCTAATTCATAAATTTTTAGTGTGGTGAAAGCACACGTCATCTTGTGAAACGATCAATAAAGTACGTAATATTTGCTACTAGAGAGTTAGGAAACATCGGGAACAGACATACTCAACAGAAACAAACATAAAAACGTCAGAAGATTGCAGAGCAGGTGAAAACCTGCTCTTTTTTCATGAGTCAACCTTTAGTCGCCTTCGTCTTCTTAAAGCGCTAAAAATACGGTAAAGGAGTATGTCTTGAAAGAGTTAGATCAAAACCAAGCCCCAATTTATGAGGCCTTGGTGAAGTTACGCAAGAAAAGGATTGTTCCCTTTGATGTTCCAGGTCACAAGCGTGGACGAGGAAATCCAGAACTTGTCGAACTGTTGGGAGAAAAATGTGTAGGCATTGATGTCAATTCGATGAAACCCTTGGATAATCTTGGTCACCCCATTTCGATTATTCGAGATGCAGAGGAGCTGGCGGCGGATGCTTTTGGAGCTAGCCATGCCTTTCTAATGATAGGTGGAACAACCTCATCGGTGCAGACTATGATTCTGTCAACCTGCAAGGCAGGAGATAAGATTATTCTGCCACGAAATGTCCATAAATCTGCTATCAATGCGCTGGTTCTGTGTGGTGCCATTCCCATCTATATCGAGATGAGTGTAGATCCTAAAATTGGTATCGCTTTAGGTCTTGAAAATGACCGAGTAGCCCAGGCCATAAAGGACCATCCAGATGCTAAGGCCATTTTGATTAACAATCCTACTTACTACGGAATCTGTTCAGACCTAAAGGGTTTGACAGAAATGGCTCATGAAGCTGGCATGATGGTTTTAGTTGATGAAGCCCACGGAGCGCACTTACATTTTACTGATAAACTTCCAATTTCTGCTATGGATGCAGGTGCTGATATGGCAGCAGTTTCCATGCATAAGTCTGGTGGGAGTTTGACCCAAAGCTCCATTTTACTTATCGGGGAGCAGATGAATTCTGAGTACGTTCGTCAGATTATCAACTTGACCCAATCAACATCTGCATCGTATTTATTGATGGCTAGTCTGGATATTTCACGTCGCAACTTGGCCCTTCGTGGTAAAGACTCTTTTGAGAAGGTTATTGAACTATCAGAGTATGCTCGTCGTGAAATCAATGCTATTGGTGGCTACTATGCCTATTCAAAAGAGTTAATAGACGGTGTCTCGGTTTGTGATTTTGATGTGACCAAGCTGTCAGTTTACACTCAGGGTATTGGCTTAACTGGTATCGAGGTTTATGACCTCCTGCGAGACGAATACGACATTCAGATTGAGTTTGGTGATATTGGCAATATCTTGGCCTATATTTCGATTGGTGACCGCATCCAAGACATCGAGCGCTTGGTCGGTGCTTTGGCTGATATCAAGAGACTCTATTCACGAGATGGGAAGGACTTGATAGCTGGAGAATATATCCAGCCCGAGTTAGTGCTGTCTCCACAAGAAGCCTTCTATTCAGAGAGAAAAAGTTTGACCTTGGACGAATCTGTTGGACAAGTCTGTGGAGAATTTGTTATGTGTTACCCTCCAGGAATCCCTATCTTGGCTCCTGGTGAACGCATTACACGAGAAATTGTCGACTATATCCAATTTGCCAAGGAACGTGGTTGCTCCCTCCAAGGGACGGAAGATCCAGAGGTCAATCACATCAACGTCATTAAGAAAAAGGAGAACTAGATGGATTTATGGTTTTCTGAAGTTCATACTCCAGATGTCAAATTGTCCCTGAGAACAGCCAAGCAACTCTACGCTGGTAAAAGTGAATGGCAGGATATCGAAGTCTTGGATACACCAGCTTTTGGAAAGATTTTGATTTTAAACGGGCATGTTTTATTCTCAGATGCGGATGATTTTGTCTACAATGAAATGACCGTTCATGTTCCCATGGCTGTCCACCCAAATCCCAAGAAAGTCTTGGTTATTGGGGGTGGTGACGGTGGTGTTGCCCAAGTATTAACACTTTATCCTGAACTGGAGCAAATCGATATCGTGGAACCAGATGAGATGTTGGTTGAGGTCTGTCGTGAGTATTTCCCAGATTTTGCCGCAGGGTTAGATGACCCTCGTGTTACCATTTACTACCAAAATGGGCTACGCTTTTTGCGAAACTGTGAAGATGACTACGATATTATCATCAACGATGCGACAGATCCCTTTGGACATACGGAAGGTCTCTTTACCAAGGAATTTTACGGAAATAGTTACAGAGCCTTGAAAGAGGACGGAATCATGATCTATCAGCATGGGAGCCCCTTCTTTGACGAGGATGAGTCAGCTTGCCGAAGCATGCACCGCAAGGTCAATCAAGCCTTCCCAATCAGTCGAGTTTATCAGGCCCATATCCCTACCAGTCCTGCAGGCTATTGGTTATTTGGGTTTGCATCGAAAAAATACCACCCTGTCAAAGATTTTGACAAGGAAGGTTGGAAAAAACGCCAGCTTTTCACAGAATACTACACTGCAAACCTACATATTGGTGCCTTTATGTTGCCTAAGTATGTTGAGGACATTTTAGAAGAAGAGGAAGGAAAAAAATGAGTCGTTTATTAGTTATTGGATGTGGGGGCGTTGCCCAAGTTGCTATTTCAAAGATTTGCCAAGATAGCGAAACCTTTACAGAGATTATGATTGCTAGCCGTACTAAGTCAAAATGTGATGACTTGAAGGCTAAATTAGAAGACAAAACAAGTACAAAGATTGAGACAGCTGCTCTTGATGCAGATAATGTCGAAGAAGTCATTGCCCTAATTGAAAGATACAAACCAGAAGCAGTTTTGAACGTAGCTCTACCATACCAAGACTTGACCATTATGGATGCTTGTTTGGCAACAGGTGTCCACTATATCGACACAGCTAACTACGAGGCAGAGGATACAGAAGATCCTGAGTGGCGTGCCATCTATGAGAAACGTTGTAAGGAACTTGGTTTTACAGCCTACTTTGACTACTCATGGCAATGGGCTTATCAGGAGAAATTCAAAGAGGCAGGCTTGACTGCTCTGCTTGGATCTGGCTTTGACCCAGGTGTAACCAGCGTTTTTTCAGCTTACGCCCTTAAACACTATTTTGATGAAATCCACTATATCGACATTTTAGACTGTAATGGTGGTGACCACGGTTATCCGTTTGCGACTAACTTCAACCCAGAAATCAATCTACGCGAGGTTTCTGCGCCAGGTTCTTACTGGGAAGATGGTAAGTGGGTTGAGGTCGAGGCTATGTCTATCAAGCGTGAGTACGATTTCCCTCATGTCGGACAAAAAGACATGTATCTCCTTCACCACGAAGAAATCGAATCATTAGCCAAAAATATTCCAGGTGTTAAACGTATTCGATTCTTTATGACCTTTGGTCAATCTTATCTAACGCACATGAAATGCTTGGAAAACGTTGGTCTCCTTCGTACGGATACCATTAACTTTAACGGTCAAGAAATTGTACCAATCCAATTTTTGAAAGCCTTGCTTCCAGATCCTGCCAGCCTTGGCCCACGTACAGTTGGAAAAACCAATATCGGCTGTATCTTTACAGGTGTCAAAGATGGTGTTGAAAAGACCATTTACATCTATAATGTTTGCGACCATCAGGAATGTTACGCAGAAGTTGGTTCACAAGCCATTTCTTACACGACTGGTGTTCCAGCTATGATTGGGACAAAATTGGTTATGAACGGTACTTGGAAACAACCTGGAGTTTACAATCTTGAAGAATTGGATCCAGATCCATTCATGGAAGCTTTGAATGAGTATGGTTTACCTTGGGTTGTGGTTGAAAATCCACAAATGGTGGACTGATGAAGTTAGGACAAGTACCAACACCAGCTTACGTCATTGACTTGGCAAAGTTAGAAGCCAATTGCCGCATTCTACAATATGTTCAAGAAGAAGCAGGTTGCAAGGTTTTGCTTGCCCAGAAGGCATATTCTCTTTATAAAACCTATCCCATGATTAGCCAGTACCTATCTGGTACGACAGCTAGTGGACTCTATGAAGCGAAGCTGGCTAGAGAAGAATTTACGGGGGAAGTCCATGTCTTTGCGCCTGCTTTCAAGGATACGGACTTGGAGGAATTGCTTGAGATAACGGACCATATCGTCTTTAACTCGGAGAGACAGTTGCGTAAGCATGGGGCTCGTTGTCGAGAGACTGGTATTAGTGTCGGTTTACGTCTCAATCCTCAGTGTTCAACTCAAGGAGATCACGCGCTCTATGACCCTTGTGCACCTGGATCTCGTTTTGGAGTTACTCTAGACAAGATACCAAGTGATTTGTTGGATTTAGTGGACGGTCTTCATTTTCATACCCTTTGTGAGCAAGGTTCAGATGATTTAGAGACAACCTTGAAAGCAGTAGAAGCGCAGTTTGGATCCTATTTGCATCAAGTTAAATGGCTCAATATGGGTGGTGGACACCACATCACCAGAGAAGACTACGATGTAGATTTGCTGATTTCTGAAATCAAGCGTATCCGAGAAACTTACAATCTTGAAGTCTATATTGAGCCGGGTGAAGCCATTGCGCTCAATGCAGGTTATCTAGCAACTGAAGTATTGGATATTGTAGAAAACGGCATGGAAATCTTGGTTTTAGATGCCTCCGCGACCTGCCATATGCCTGATGTACTTGAGATGCCCTATCGCCCACCTTTGAGAAATGGCTTTGAGGCACAGGAAAAAGCCCATACCTATAGACTTTCTTCAAATACCTGTCTGACGGGTGATGTGATTGGCGATTATAGTTTTGAAAATCCAGTTCAAATCGGTGATAGACTTTATTTTGAAGATATGGCCATTTATTCTTTTGTCAAAAATAATACCTTTAATGGTATTGGATTACCAAGTCTCTATCTTATGGACGAGCAGGGTGACTGCAGCTTAGTTAAAGCCTTTGGCTATCAAGACTTTAAAGGGAGATTATCATGATGGACAGTCCAAAAAAATTAGGCTATCACATGCCAGCAGAGTACGAACCCCATCACGGAACCTTGATGATCTGGCCTACAAGACCAGGATCTTGGCCTTATCAAGGTAAGGCAGCTAAAAAGGCTTTTAGCCAGATTATAAAAACCATAGCAGAAGGGGAAACCGTTTATCTCTTGGTGGAGCAAGACTATCTATCAGAAGCCCAATCTTATCTTGGAGACAAGGTAGTTTATTTAGACATTCCCACCAATGATGCTTGGGCGCGTGATACAGGTCCGACCATTCTTCTTAATGATAAAAGGGAAAAGTTGGCGGTAGATTGGTCTTTCAATGCCTGGGGTGGTGCTGTTGACGGTCTCTACCAAGACTATGAAGCAGATGACCAAGTAGCCAGTCGCTTTGCAGAAGTTTTAGAGATACCTGTTTATGATGCCAAACCTTTTGTCCTAGAAGGCGGAGCGATACATAGCGATGGTCAAGGAACCATTCTCGTGACTGAAAGTTGCTTGCTTAGTTCTGGTCGCAATCCTCATCTTAGTAAAGAAGAAATTGAGAGAAGATTATTGGACTATCTAGGTGCTGACAAAGTTATCTGGCTTCCTTATGGTATTTATCAGGACGAAACCAATGAACACGTTGACAATGTTGCTGCCTTTGTTGGTCCTGCTGAGCTTGTTTTGGCTTGGACAGACGACAAAAGCGATCCTCAATATGCCATGTCAGAAGCTGATTTAGCACTTTTAGAACAGGAAACAGATGCAAAAGGTCGTCCCTTCACCATTCATAAACTTCCTATCCCAGCTCTTCGTCAAGTTGTGACAGAAGAGGATTTGCCAGGCTACATCTATGAAGAAGGAGAAGAAGAGCGATACGCAGGTGAACGACTAGCAGCTTCCTACGTAAACTTTTATATCGCCAACAAGGCTGTCCTTGTTCCCCAATTTCAAGACGTAAATGACCAAGTAGCCTTAGATATCCTCAGTAAGTGTTTCCCAGACCGTAAAGTTGTCGGAATACCAGCCAGAGATATTCTTTTAGGTGGTGGCAATATCCACTGTATCACCCAACAAATCCCAGAATAGGAGAAAAAGATGAGAAATGTAAGAGTTGCAGCCATTCAGATACAATGTGCCAAGGATGTGGCAACAAATATTCAAACAGCGGAGCGCTTAGTACGTCAGGCTGCAGAACAAGACGCACAAATTATTCTCTTACCAGAGTTGTTTGAACGTCCCTATTTCTGTCAGGAACGTCAGTATGACTACTACCAGCATGCCCAGTCGGTGACAGACAATACAGCTATTCAGCATTTTAAAGTTCTTGCTAAAGAACTACAGGTTGTTCTACCGATTAGTTTCTATGAAAAAGATGGCAATGTCTTGTATAACTCTATTGCCGTTATTGATGCAGATGGGGAAGTGCTGGGCGTTTACCGAAAGACCCACATACCAGATGACCATTACTATCAAGAGAAATTCTATTTCACACCTGGCAACACAGGCTTCAAGGTCTGGGACACTCGTTATGCTAAGATTGGTATCGGCATTTGTTGGGATCAATGGTTCCCTGAAACAGCCCGCTGTCTTGCGTTAAATGGTGCTGAATTGCTCTTTTATCCTACAGCCATCGGTTCAGAGCCAATTTTGGATACGGATAGTTGTGGTCATTGGCAGCGTACCATGCAAGGACACGCAGCAGCAAATATTGTTCCAGTCATTGCAGCCAATCGTTATGGTTTGGAGGAAGTCACTCCTAGTGAAGAAAATGGTGGGCAGAGTTCCAGCCTTGACTTCTACGGTTCATCCTTTATGACGGATGAAACAGGAGCTATTCTAGAGCTAGCTGAAAGACAAGCTGAAGCTGTTCTGTTAGCGACTTATGACCTAGACAAGGGAGCAAGCGAACGCCTAAACTGGGGCTTGTTTCGAGATAGAAGACCCGAAATGTATCAACGGATTACGGACTAGTAGGGGAGAAATGAGAGATTCATTCTGCTAGACTCGTTTTCACTAGCAACTATGAGGATACTAGATCATCTAGCAAATGGATTTTATATTTTAACCCTCCAAGGCTTTCTCGCGCTTTTATGCGAGGAGCTTTTCTGTTTAAGCTTTATCAATAAAACATGCTATAATAGTTGCAGAAAGGTTGGTATTTATGGCTAGGATATTGGTTATTGAAGACAATAGTGACATTCAAGAAATTTTGCGAACTCTTCTCACTGAGGAGCATGAGGTAATTCAAGCCTTTTCTGGTACAGAAGGAATCATGCGTTTTGACCAAGGGGGGATTGACCTCGTTTTGCTAGATATCATGCTTCCTGGGAAAAATGGGGATCAGGTTTTAAAAACTATCAGGGAGCAAAGTCAAACTCCAGTCATTATGCTAACGGCTTTGAGCGATAAGAAGTTGATCAGTCAATACCTCTTAGAGGGTGCCAATGATTACATAGTCAAGCCTTTTGATTTGGACGAAGTCTTTGCAAGAGTTACTGTTCAGTTACGTCAAAGTGCAGAAAAACAGCCTGCAGAAATTGTAAAAACTGAAAATCTGCCACAAAACTTGAAAAATATCCAGTTTGATGCCGAAAGTTTTGAAATCAAAAATAGTCAGGAAACGATTCGTCTTGCTAAGAAAGAATGCTTGATTCTCCAAACTCTCCTTAAACATCCTAAGAAAATTTTTACCAAAGAAGAACTTTATGAATTGGTCTGGGAGGATAGCTACCTACCTGGAGATAATACTCTCAATACGCATTTGAGTAATCTTCGAAAAAAATTAAACCAGCTTGATCCAAATCAAGAATATATTGAAACCATTTGGGGAGTTGGGGTAAGATTAAAAGGAGATAAGCAATGACCTACATGATAATCTTTATCCTATTGGTACTCCTAATTATTTTATCGATTGCATTGATTCGCTACCATCTAGCACTTAAAAACTTGAGTCAACAGATTGAAGATAAGATTCTCACGGGTAGTATGAAAAGAGTCGGAGTCAGCATTTTTTCCAAACATTTTTTACATCTCTACCAGCAGATTGAGAATCTATTTCAGGAAGTGGAACAATCTCGATTGGTTATGAAAAGGGAAAAACAGACTCTGGATATGGCCATCAGCAATATCGCCCATGATATCCGGACGCCTCTGACTATCGCTTCAGGCTACACCCAACAATTGATAAAGTCTCCTGAAAAGCAAGCAGAAACCTTACAAAAAATCGCCCAGCATCTTGATTTAGTTTCTAAACGTTTGGAGGCTCTTCTAGAATATCGTCGTTTGATGGAAGGGGCTGTCAAACCGAAAATGGAAGAAGTTGATCTTTCAGCTTTTATCACCAAGAAGACTCTGGCTTATTATGATGTTTTTCAGGCGGCAAATATCACGCTTGATTTTAAGGTTGAAGCTGGTTTAACAACAAGAACTGATGAAGACTTGCTGGATCGAATTTTACAAAATTTGCTTGGAAATGTCCTCAAACATGGCAAGGAAGAAGCACTTCTATCTTTAAGAAAGGAAAAGGAACAGCTTGTCTTAGAGATTGCAAACCTTGTCAAACAGCCCATCAAAAGAATAGAAAATCTCAGCAACCGTTTTTATTCTGAAAATCTATCTGATACTGAAGAGTCCTCTGGTTTAGGCCTTTATATCACTGAGGAATTATGCCATCTTCTTGGTGCAGAGATGAAACTAAGCACAGATGGCCAGTGGTTGTCGGTTTTCATTTATTTTTAACGAAATAAACCTCCTCTGTAGGCAAGAGGAGGTCATTTTTTATAGACTTTTCTTTTTGAAAACTGCCAGTCCACTTAGATTAAAGATTACAATAACAGCTAAGGTAACTATAAGTGTATAGAAAATGGATTCACTATTAGCAGTCATAGCATAGAAAAACTGCAATGATAAATATGGCAAAATTTTGATATTTGGAAAAATGAGCATTGGCATAGAAAGTAAGATAGAGCTGACCAAATAGCCAATAAATACTGCAAGATAAGAATGACTAACATAGAGAATAAAGGAAACAATGGAAAGCCAAGCAAGGAGGCAAAGGAATTGAAGGAAAATGGTTGTCAATAGATTGCCAATAAAGCCATCAGGCATAGTTCCAAATCCATTTAAGATAGTTGCTGGAATAAAGGCAATCACAAGGCTGATGATAAGTTGCAAAAGTGCAATACAAGCCACTACAAAGGCTTTGGCGAGGAAAAACTCTGTACGAGAAACCCCTACTGTCAAACTATTTTTATAGAGCTTTCCGATTAAATCAACACCGAGAACTAGACAAGTTATAATAATACAGAGAAAAACGAGGTTTGAACCTTGACTAGATGCGTTAATCAGGGCTTGTACACCGTCCCAACCTTGGGTTGGAATTTCTGGTTCTTCTGTCTGGATTGCCATCAAATGACCCGTAGCTCCTATACTTGCACCCATTAGCATGAGAGCAAAGAGAATGAACTCTGTAATCCAGAATCCTTTGGAACGGAAAAGACGGTAAAAGTCTGCTTGAATGGTATGTATCATGATTTTCCTCCTATTCGACCAATTGAGTGAAGTATTCTTCTAGGTTTTGACGGGCATAGTAAATCTCGTCAATGTCAACATCTGCCAAGGTTAATTCCTTAAGAATCTGCTTGACATCTTGTTCCTGACCAAAGATATGGATTTCATTTTCTGGATTGACAACCTTGAACTGGAGCTGGATTTGTTCTTTCAATACTTGACAAGCTTTCTCTTGGTCGGCTGTCTTAAGCACAATATAATCCTCACTTAGTGTTTCAAATTCAGCTTTGCTGATTTCACGGATAATCTTGCCTTGATCTAAAATACCAAAGCGATTTGCTAGGAGATAGAGTTCTGACAAAATATGGCTAGAGATGAGAATGGTAATCCCTTTTTCTTGATTGAGCCGTTGAATCATCAGACGAAATTCTTTGATACCAATTGGGTCAAGTCCATTGATAGGTTCATCTAAGATTAGGAAGTCTGGTTTAGATAGAAGGGCAATGGCGATCCCAAGTCTTTGTTTCATTCCAAGAGAGAAATCTCGAAAGACTTTTTTACCTGTATCTGACAAACCAACATAGTCCAGCGTTTCTCGAATGACTATATCAGCATTTGGAATATGCCGAATCATACAATAATATTTCAGATTTTGATAGGCTGTTAAGTGATTATGAGCTACGGGTGATTCGATAACAGAACCTACTCGAGATAGAGCTTTGGTCCACTCATTTTCCGTTTTGCTAGAGAAGAGGGAAACAGTCCCCTTATCCACAAAGAGTAGTTGCGTAATGATTTTTATCAAGGTGGTTTTCCCAGCTCCGTTCTTCCCGATAAGTCCATAAATATCTCCCTCTCTTATCGTTAGATGAAGATCCTGAAGAATAGCTTGTTTGGCAAAGTTTTTGGACAATCCATGAATATCAAGTACTGTTTTCATGATTCTCTCCTTTTGATTTATTTTGATAACTTTAGTATAAAGCATAGAAATCAAAGAAAGCTCAAGGATTTCTAAAGAGTTTCTAAAGTTTTTAGAATTCTTAAATATCAAAACCCAGTTGACATGAACTGGGCTTCTTAATTATAGAATATATTTTTCAATGGCACACGCAACGCCGTCTTCTTCGTTGCTTGCTGTAACGTCATCAGCTAGGGATTTGACATAATCGCTGGCATTTCCCATAGCAATACCAAGGCCTGCAAACTGGAGCATTTCGATATCGTTATTGGCATCGCCCATGGCCATAATCTCTGAGGAATCAATCTTCAAAATCTCAGCTAGTCGAGAAAGAGCAGTAGCCTTTGTCGTTCCAAGTGGCATGGCCTCATAAATGACTGGCTGCGAACGAACTCCGCTAAATCGTTGACAGAGTTCCTCAGCAAAACGCTGCTCAAAATCGTCTGTTTGGCTCTCTGTTCCTAAAAACATACCTTGGAACATTCGGTACTTGCCACTAGTCGCTTCCTCAAGAGAAATTTCAGTTAAGTCTGAAAAGACTAGCTTAGCATCATTTTCAATGATTTCATTGGGCTTGCCACCGAGGACAAAATAGTGCTCCTCATCAAAAAGAGTCAACTGAACATCGCTTTTTTCTGCTAGATCATAGAGGTATTCGATGTCAGCTGGACTCAATTCTTGCCAATCAACTAGTCCCCAGTCACTTGTCTGGTGAGTTGAACAACCGTTGTTAACAATCACATACTCATTCTGGAGATCAAGCCCCAGTTTTTGATAGTAGGGGAGAACACCGAAAAGCGGGCGACCCGTACAGAGAACCAGTTTGACACCTTTTTCAATAGCTTGGTGAATAGCAGTAATATGAGCTTGTGGGATTTCCTTGGCTTCATTGAGGAGGGTTCCGTCCATATCCAAGGCTAATAGTTTAATCATAGATTTTCCTTCTTTATTTTTTGGTATTATTATAGCATATTTTAGAGGAAAGGAGGAGGAATCTTCGGGATAATCATGGTATAATAAAAGGTAATGAAAAATTCCAATGAGGCAGAGATGAAATTACTTTATACTGATATTCGGACTTCTTTGACTGAGGTTCTAACCAGAGAGGCTGAGGAACTAGTTGCTGCGGGCAAGCGAGTCTTCTATATCGCCCCCAACTCTCTTTCTTTTGAAAAGGAACGTGCCGTGCTGGAATGCTTGTCCCAGCAGGCTACTTTTGCGATTACCGTCACGCGCTTTGCTCAAATGGCTCGTTATCTGATTTTGAATGATTTGCCTTCCAAGACCAGTCTAGATGACATCGGTCTTGGGATGGCCTTTTATAAGTGCCTTGCGGAACTCGATCCTAAGGACTTACGTGTTTATGGTGCGATTAAGCAGGATCCTCAGTTTATCCAGCAGTTGATTGAACTGTATCACGAGATGACGACTGCTCAGATGAGCTTTTTAGACTTGGAGAGTTTGGCAGATGAGGACAAGCGAGCAGACTTGCTCTTGATTTTTGAAAAAGTAACAGCCTATCTTAATCAAGGTCAGTTGGCTCAGGGAAGTCAGTTGTCTCATTTGATTGAAGCTATTGAGAATAACAAAGTAAGTAGTGATTTCACTCAAATCGCCTTGGTTATTGATGGATTTACCCGTTTTTCTGCTGAAGAAGAGCGGATTGTGGACCTACTTCACGGCAAGGGTGTTGAGATTGTCATTGGAGCCTATGCTAGTAAGAAAGCCTATACCAGCCCATTCGCTGAAGGCAATCTATACCAAGCCAGTGTGGACTTTCTCCATCATCTAGCCTCTAAATACCAAACACCTGCTCAGGATTCTTCTCAAACTCATGAGAAGATGGATAGTTTTGATAAGGCCTCTCGTTTGCTGGAGTCTTCTTATGACTTTTCAGAATTAACATTGGATGTCGATGAGAAGGATCGTGAAAACTTACAAATCTGGTCTTGCTTGACGCAAAAAGAAGAGTTGGAGTTGGTAGCCCGTAGCATTCGTCAGAAATTACATGCCAATCCAGACCTGAGTTACAAGCATTTTCGTATTCTCTTGGGGGATGTAGCTTCTTACCAATTATCGCTGAAAACCATTTTTGACCAGTATCAGATTCCTTTCTATCTTGGTAGAAGCGAATCCATGGCCCACCACCCTTTGACACAGTTTGTCGAGTCTATTTTGGCTTTAAAACGTTATCGTTTCCGTCAGGAAGATTTGATTAACCTCCTCAGAACGGGTTTATATACCGACCTTAGCCAGGCTGATATTGACGCATTTGAGCAATATATCCGCTATCTTGGTATCAATGGCTTGCCAGCCTTTCAGCAAACCTTTACCAAATCCCACCATGGAAAATTTAATCTTGATCGTTTGAATGCCCTTCGTCTGCATATTTTAACACCTCTTGAAACCCTCTTTGCCAGTCGAAAACAGAAGGCTGAAAACCTCCTACAAAAATGGAATAGCTTTCTAAAAGAAAGTTCTGTGACCAAGCAGTTACAAGATTTGACAGCCACTATGGAAGCTGTAGAACAGGAAAGACAAGCCGAAGTTTGGAAGGCATTCTGCCATGTTTTAGAACAATTTGCGACTGTTTTTGCTGGTTCACAGGTTAGTCTAGAGGACTTTCTAGCCTTGCTCCATTCTGGAATGAGTTTGTCTCAGTATCGCACTATTCCAGCGACAGTGGATACTGTTCTGGTGCAGAGTTACGATTTGATTGCACCACTGACTGCTGACTTTGTCTACGCCATTGGACTGACTCAGGACAATTTACCAAAAATTGCGCAAAATACTAGCCTTTTAACTGATGAAGAAAGACAAAATTTAAATCAAACGACCGAAGAAGGCGTTCAATTGCTGATTCCCAGCAGTGAAAATCTCAAGAAAAATCGCTATACTATGCTTTCCTTGGTCAATTCTGCTCGTAAGCAGTTGGTCTTGTCGGCTCCAAGCCTTTTTAACGAAAGTGAAAGCAAGGAGTCTGCCTATCTTCAAGAGTTGGTCCATTTTGGATTTAGTCGAAAAGAGAAGAGGATGAATCACAAAGGGCTGTCTAAGGAAGATATGGGGTCCTATCACAGTCTTTTGTCTAGTCTGGTTGCCTATCACCAGCAGGGCGAGATGAGTGAGACTGAGCAAGATTTGACCTTTATTAAGGTTCTAGCTCGTGTCATGGGTAAAAAACTAGACCAGCAAGGTTTGGAAAATCCAGCCCTCCCAACCAGTCCAAGCAGTAAGCAGTTGACCAAGGATACCTTACAGGCTCTCTATCCAGCTGACAAGGAATTTTACCTGTCTACCTCTGGTTTGACGGAGTTTTACCGTAACCAATACAGTTATTTCCTCCGTTATGTTCTAGGCTTGCAGGAAGAATTGCGCCTGCGTCCAGATGCTCGTAGTCATGGGAATTTCTTACACCGCATTTTTGAACGGGCCTTGCAGTTGCCTGATGAAGATTCCTTTGACCAACGTCTAGAACAAGCTATTCAAGAAACCAGTCAGGAACGGGAATTTGAAGCAATTTATCAGGAAAGTTTGGAAGCCCAGTTTACCAAGGAAGTTCTGCTTGATGTGGCACGGACAACTGGTCACATTCTCCGCCACAATCCAGCTATTGAAACCATCAAAGAAGAGGCGAATTTTGGTGGAAAAGAGCAGGCCTTTATTCAATTGGATAATGGTCGCAGTGTCTTTGTACGAGGTAAGGTTGACCGCATTGACCGTTTAAAAGCTGATGAAGCGATAGGAGTAGTAGACTACAAGTCGAGTCTAACTCAGTTCCAGTTTCCTCATTTCTTTAATGGGCTCAATTCCCAACTGCCAACCTACCTAGCTGCCCTAAAAAGAGAAGGGGAGCAGAACTTTTTCGGTGCCATGTACTTGGAAATGGCTGAGCCAGTCCAATCTCTGATGGCTGTTAAAAGTCTGGCAGGTGCAGTAGTAGAAGCCAGCAAGTCTATGAAATACCAAGGCCTCTTTTTGGAAAAAGAAAGCAGTCATTTGGGCGAATTTTACAACAAAAACAAGGCTAACCAGCTAACAGATGAGGAATTCCAGCTCCTACTGGACTACAATGCTCATCTTTACAAGAAGGCAGCGGAGAAAATCTTAGAAGGGCAATTCGCCATCAATCCCTATACTGAAAATGGCAGAAGCATTGCCCCATACGTCCAGCAACATCAAGCCATCACAGGATTTGAAGCCAATTACCACTTGGGCCAAGCCCGTTTTCTAGAAAAGTTGGACTTGGCTGACGGCAAGCGTCTTGTCGGAGAAAAACTCAAGCAAGCTTGGTTTGAAAAAATAAGAGAGGAGTTGAATCGATGAAGCCTATTCCCTTTTTAACTGAGGAGGAGATTCAAAAACTGCAAGAAGTAGAAGCAAATTCAAGCAAGGAACAAAAGAAAACTGCTGAGCAAATTGAAGCCATCTATACTTCTGGTCAGAATATCCTCGTTTCAGCATCAGCTGGTTCTGGGAAGACTTTTGTCATGGCCGAGCGTATTCTGGACCAATTGGCGCGTGGTGTCGAAATTTCTCAACTCTTTATCTCAACCTTTACTGTCAAGGCTGCCACAGAGCTTAAGGAACGTTTAGAGAAAAAAATCAGCCAACAAATCCAAGAAACGCATGATGTCGAGCTCAAACAACACTTGGGCCGCCAGTTGGCAGACCTACCCAACGCAGTCATCGGAACCATGGACTCTTTCACACAAAAATTCCTTGGCAAACATGGATATCTGATTGATATTGCGCCTAATTTCAGGATTTTACAAAACCAAAGCGAGCAACTTCTTCTAAAAAACGAAGTCTTCCATGAGGTCTTTGAAGCGCATTACCAAGGTAAACAGAAAGAGATCTTTAGCCATTTGCTGAAAAACTTTGCTGGGCGAGGCAAGGATGAAAGGGGGCTGCGCCAGCAAGTCTATAAAATCTATGACTTTCTCCAATCCACCAGCAATCCTCAGAAATGGTTAAATGAATCTTTTCTCAAAGGCTTTGAGAAATCTGATTTTACCAGTGAAAAAGAAAAACTAACCGAGCAAATCCAGCAAGCCCTTTGGGATTTGGAAAGCTTTTTCCGTTATCATCTGGATAATGATGCCAAGGAGTTTTCAAAGGCTACCTATTTAGAAAATGTTCAGTTGATTCTGGATGAAATTGGCTCCTTAAATCAGGAGTCCGATAATCAGGATTTTCAAGTAGTGCTTGCGCGTGTTGTCGCAATTTCGAAAGAGAAAAATGGTCGAGCTCTGACTAATGCCAGTCGCAAGGCTGATTTGAAGCCACTGGCCGATGCCTACAACGAAGAGAGAAAGACCCAGTTTGCTAAACTAGGACAACTAGCAGACCGGATAACAATTCTCGACTATCAAGAACGTTATCATGGAGACACTTGGAAACTAGCTAAAACCTTCCAATCTTTTATGAGTGATTTTGTAGAGGCCTATCGTCAGCGTAAACGTCAGGAAAATGCCTTTGAATTCGCTGATATCAGCCATTACACCATTGAGATTTTAGAGAAATTCCCGCAAGTCCGTGAAGCTTATCAGGAACGTTTCCATGAAGTCATGGTAGACGAGTATCAGGATACCAACCATATTCAAGAACGGATGCTGGAATTGTTGTCTAATGGCCACAATCGCTTTATGGTGGGAGATATCAAGCAGTCCATCTACCGTTTCCGTCAGGCAGACCCGCAGATTTTCAATGAGAAATTCCAACGCTATGCGCAAAATCCCCAAGAAGGAAAGCTGATTCTCCTGAAGGAAAATTTCCGTAGTAGTTCAGAAGTGCTGTCAGCAACCAATGATGTTTTTGAGCGTCTTATGGACCAAGAAGTCGGTGAAATCAACTATGATAACATGCACCAACTTGTTTTTGCCAATACCAAACTGACTCCTAATACTGAGAACAAGGCAGAATTTCTTCTCTATGATAAGGATGACACAGGTGAGGAAGAAGAGAGCCAAGCAGAAACGAAATTAACTGGTGAAATGCGCTTAGTTATCAAGGAAATCCTTAAACTACATAAGGAACAAGGTGTTGCCTTTAAAGAAATCGTCCTTCTGACCTCCAGCCGCAGTCGTAATGACCAGATTCTTCTCGCCCTGTCTGAGTACGGGATTCCTGTCAAAACTGACGGAGAGCAAAACAATTATCTCCAATCCCTAGAAGTGCAAGTCATGCTGGACACCCTTCGTGTCATTCACAATCCTCTGCAAGACTACGCCTTGGTTGCCCTTATGAAGTCTCCTATGTTTGGCTTTGACGAGGACGAGTTAGCACGTTTGTCCCTTCAGAAAGCAGAGAATAAAGTCCAAGAAAATCTCTATGAAAAACTGGTCAATTCACAAAAAATGGTGACAAGCCAGAAAGAGTTAATTCACTCGACACTAGCTGATAAGCTAAATCAATTCATGGATATCTTGGATTCTTGGCGCTTGTATGCCAAAACCCACTCCCTCTATGACCTGATTTGGAAGATTTATAACGACCGTTTTTATTATGATTATGTGGGGGCTTTACCAAATGGTCCTGCTAGACAGGCCAATCTCTATGCCCTAGCACTACGTGCTGATCAATTTGAAAAGAGCAATTTCAAAGGCTTGTCGCGTTTTATTGGTATGATTGACCAAGTCTTGGAAGCCCAGCACGATTTGGCAAGCGTAGCTGTCGCACTACCAAAAGATGCAGTAGAGCTCATGACCATCCACAAGAGTAAAGGGTTAGAGTTTCCTTACGTTTTTATCCTCAATATGGATCAAGACTTTAACAAGCAAGACAGCATGTCAGAGGTCATTCTCAGCCGTAAAAATGGACTTGGTGTCAAATATATTGCCAAAATGGAGACAGGAGCAGTGGAAGACCACTATCCTAAAACCATCAAACTCTCCATTCCTAGCCTGACCTATAGACAGAACGAAGAGGAATTACAGCTGGCAAGCTATTCAGAGCAAATGCGTCTACTGTATGTTGCTATGACACGGGCTGAGAAAAAGCTTTATCTTATCGGTAAGGGTTCTCGTGAAAAGCTGGAAGCCAAGGAATACCCAGCAGCTAAAAATGGAAAACTAAACAGCAACACTAGACTTCAAGCCAAGAATTTCCAAGATTGGATTTGGGCTATCAGTAAAGTATTTGCCAAGGATCATCTCAACTTTAGCTATCGTTTTGTTGGTGAAGATCAGCTGACTACAGAAGCTATCGGTCAGTTGGAAAACAAAAGTCCTCTCCAAGATAGCTCCCAAGTAGACAATCGTCAGTCAGAAACCATCAAAGAAGCCCTTGAAATGCTGAAAGAGGTTGAAGTCTATAATACTCTTCATCGCGCAGCCATTGAACTTCCTAGTGTTCAAACCCCAAGTCAAATCAAGAAATTCTACGAACCAGTTATGGATATGGATGGTGTCGAGATTGCAGGTCAAGGCAAGTCAGTAGACAAGAAAATCAACTTTGATTTGCCAGATTTTTCAACCAAAGAAAAAGTAACAGGAGCTGAGATTGGGAGTGCTACCCACGAACTCATGCAGAGAATTGACCTCAGTCAGAGACCAACGCTTGCTAGCCTGACAGAAACTCTCAAACAAGTTCAAACCAGCCCAGCTGTCAGAGACAAGATTAATCTTTCGAAAATTCTTGCATTCTTTGACACAGCACTCGGTCAGGAAATTCTCGCCAATACCGACTATCTCTACCGCGAGCAACCCTTTTCTATGCTCAAAAAAGACCAAAAGAGTCAGGAAGACTTCGTTGTGCGTGGTATCTTGGACGGCTATCTACTTTATAAGGATAGAATCGTTCTGTTCGACTATAAGACAGACCGCTATGATGAACCAAGTCAACTCATAGACCGCTATCGTGGTCAGTTAGCCCTATACGGAGAGGCTTTATCTCGAGCCTATTCGATTGAAAATATTGAAAAATACTTGATTTTACTCGGTAAAGACGAGGTTCAAGTTGTAAAAGTATAATCTAGAAAGGAGACCTCATGACACTTCCAGTTAGAAAATCCCTGCATGATGCAGTTTTACAGGCTTCAAAAGCTGATACTTGGGAAAAAGCTACCAAGGAATGGAATGAAGTTTCCTTGATTTTTAATGGTATTGGTCGTAGCAATTGTGTCTGTGGAAATGCTATCAAATACGCCTACGAACTCTTTAACGGTATCACAGGCCAACGCCTCTTTCCCATCGGTAGCGACTGCGTCAGACACTTTCATCGATTGAACCTTGACCAGCAACTGGAAGAGGAAGAAAAACTGCTCAGAAAGGTTGAAAATCTGACCAGAAAAGCCCAGAAAAAGGAAAAAATCAAGGTCAATAAAAGTGACTTTGACGAGCGTCTTCTAAAGTGGCTCTGGGAAAAAGGTGTTTTTAAACCCAATCGTGGCAATCAGTTCTCACCTGAGAAAGACTACCAGCTCTTCCTCGAAGTCTTTCAGGGAGGAAGTTGGACCAAGGCGGAGCCAAAGAAAAAGGCTCGGATGGAAGAAGTCCTTGAAAAGTGTATCAAACCCTTTTTACTTGGAAAAACAGATGACCAACTCTACCTTGTCAAGCTAGGCAAGGAGAAAATTGACTACGAGCAGGAACTCCGTATCCAGGCAGAGAAAGAGCGCAAGAAAAGAGATAGAATCGCCAAACAATATGCAGACAATCTAGTCCTAGCTATGGGCCCAGCAGAGCGTGCCTATCAAGATTACTTTGGCTTTACAGAGACACTGACTCAAGAAGAACGCAAGTGGGAGAAAATTCTTTTTGGTAAAAATCGGACAGAACGTGCTATCAAGGCCAAACAATACCAAAAAGAGCTGGAAAAAGACCAACGAATTGCAGCTCAGGATCCAATTGAAAGAAAACAGAAGCAGACCTGGCTCCTCAATTCCTATTTTCGTGAGCTTCCTGAAGAAAAAGCCCGATTTTCTAGGCTCTTATTAGAATATCGAAAAAGTGGAGAAGTCCCCTTTTCAACTGAATATCTGTCAGACCATCTGCTCGACTTTCTCTATAAAATGAAAGCCTTTGAGTTTGAAATCACACCAGAACAAGTTCGAGATTTTCTAAAAGAAAGCCTTCAAGCAGACCATCTCTCCTCAGCACAAGAAAGCTGGATAGAAGGAATTTTGACAAATTGTATAGTCCCATTTTTATCTCGAATACTCATCTAAAACTAAATATATAAGATATAGAATTTTATATAAGGTTAATATACAAATCAAGTGGGGTTGAAATCAGTCTTCCTTTATAAAGTAGCTATTACAAATAAAAGCTTGTGCAAAAAAGAATAATTTATGATAGAATAGAGGATAAGAAAGAAAACGTTTTTACAGTTTTTTCAATCCGAAGGAGATATATTATGGCCACTATTCAATGGTTGGTCTAGAAGATTTAAAATAATAAAACATTGTGAAGTAGAATAAATGCTTGAAACCCTTGAAATTCAAGGGTTTTTGTGAGTACAGATTTTTATTTTTCACATTGTTATAAGTGCTTGATTGAGCAATAATAATCAATAAAAACATTTTTTTGGTGTTGAGTTTGGTGTTCAAATATTTATTATGTTACGGAAAGGAATTTCACAATCTTTCCGTTTTTTTATTTTCAGGAGGAAAAATGACAAAAGAATTACAATCATCACGCTATATTGTCATTTCATTTTTAGTAC
>NZ_NGVM01000169.1:0-398 GCF_002238115.1 Streptococcus sp. KR
ATGCCATGAACCAAGTGTATAAGGATTATATTTTGGATTATCATTTTGAAAAAGCTGATATCTTTGTCAATCAGACTACGAATCAAGCCATTGCTATGGTGTCTTATAATGTAACCTATGTATCCGATTTAAAGAATGCCAACCAATCAAAGACCAATCAGACAGAAACCAGAACGGTTAAGTTGTCTTATTCGAAACTACCAGGTAAGTTATTGGTCAATCAAGTACAGGTTTGGAAATCTGGGTTAGATGATTTAGATAATGCAACTCCTAAAACTTTAGAAGAATCATCATCAATACCATCACTGCCAAATACTACGACAAAATGATGATATTGCATGGGAATAGAAGAATGTAAGCAAATTTCAATTCTTGATGTAGCCAATCGTTTAGGTATC
>NZ_NGVM01000170.1:0-397 GCF_002238115.1 Streptococcus sp. KR
TATTTAACTTTCGCTTAGCCTACAATGTTCAGCTCAATAAAAATGTGATTGTCATTGGTCTTCCAGGAGATGGTAAAACCTTTACTTTTGTATTGCCAAATTTAATGCAGATGAACTCAAACTTTGTTGTGACGGATCCTAAAGGAAATCTGGTACACGAAGTTGGGAAGATGCTGGAGAAAGCTGGCTATGCTGTTAAAATCTTTGATTTGATTCGGCTCAAGAATTCAGATCGATTTAATCCTTTTCATTACATGAAGTCTGAGCTAGATATTGATCGTATCTCTGAAGCAATTACTGAGGGAACAAAGAAGAGTGAGCATACTGGAGAAGACTTCTGGGTTCAAGCAGAGTTGATGCTGCAACGTGCATTGATTGGTTATCTCTATTTTGACTC
>NZ_NGVM01000171.1:0-397 GCF_002238115.1 Streptococcus sp. KR
AAAACGGTTCTGAAGAGTGCCTTTATTTTGACGCTGACCGGAGCCGCTGTTTTAGGTTCACAGAGTAACGGTATTAAGGCAAACGCTAAATCGGATACCAGTATATCAAGTGAATTAAATCCAGCACCGGCATCATATGGATACTTTGTTGATCAGTATAAACAAAACATTAAGACCAATGACACACCTGAAACCAATCCGGCAATCGCGTTATTTAACAATACCTTCTTGAAGTATTGGGATGCACCAGACGGAACTAAGACTAATACCGCAGTGCTACAGGAAAACTTGGATAAATCAATTCAGATTTCCAATGGTGCTTCACAAGCAGAAATTGACCGATCATATTTAACTGATCGACGAGACCTTCGTTACAACTTGATTAGCGGTCTTGGAC
>NZ_NGVM01000172.1:0-397 GCF_002238115.1 Streptococcus sp. KR
CTTGAGATTGTCTCAAGTTTTGGCTCAGGAAATCGATCCTAAAAACCGCAAGTCAATTTCGGTTCTCTCAGGACCAAGTCAGGCCGAAGACGTGGTGACTCATGATATTACGCTGGTCACCGTGGCAAGTGACAATGCTCATGCAGCCAAAGAGATCCAAGGCTTATTCATGAATAATTATTTCCGAGTTTATACCAGTGACGATGTTATCGGCGTTGAAATCGGTGCCGCATTGAAAAACATCATCGCCCTTGGTGCCGGCGCATTGTATGGACTGGGATATAAAGACAATGCCAAGGCAGCCTTAATGACTCGAGGCCTTGCTGAAATTTCCCGACTTGGGACCTCATTTGGTGCTAACCCATTGACTTTCATTGGGTTGTCAGGTGTTGGTGAT
>NZ_NGVM01000173.1:0-394 GCF_002238115.1 Streptococcus sp. KR
CACGGTTCTAACCCTTTAATTATACAGTATCAAAAAAGAGGCCACAACTGTTAAGTTGTGGCACATTTTCTTCTTGCTTATTCTCTTCTTTTACCAAGTCCATGTTAATTATCGTGTTGAAATGAGAAAAAATACGCTAATTATTAGCACACTAAAAACATCTACTGAATACAAATATCACTCTGATATAGTTATAGAGGCTAAATGTCAGTTAGAAACCCTGAACGTATGGTATTTTTTAACTATTTCATATCAACTTGGACAGCAATCTCTTTCAATGCCCTGCTTAAAGCTTTGCTAATTTGATCTGGAGATAAGGGAGCACTCTTCTTAAAAAGCGTATCCAGTAGAACACCGAACCCACCAATTGAGTACGTTAGCATGTACTCATAAT
>NZ_NGVM01000174.1:0-390 GCF_002238115.1 Streptococcus sp. KR
CATATTTATCAATGAATTTGGCGAATTTAGCTACTCGCTTCCAATCAGAAATACTTTCTGCCATTACATTTTGGTACATTTTAAACAGTTCCTTATCAAGTATCTTTACTGTCATTTTATTTACCTCCAATAATTTTTAACGCGTCATCTACAGAACGGCAAACACCATATAACACTGGATATTGCTTAATAAATTTTGCAAACCGCTTCTGATCTTCACGCAACTTGCCTCGTTCATTTTTAACTTCAATCAAAATCATTTTTCCACTGTGATGTTCAAAACCGGTAATATCCGGCCAACCTCTCGGAAATAATATAATTCGTCTGCCATCATCAGTTTTAATCTTGCCAGCATTACTACGGCAAACAGTACAATCATGTCGAGATAAT
>NZ_NGVM01000175.1:0-388 GCF_002238115.1 Streptococcus sp. KR
CCTGCGTCAGTCAGATCTGCTACGACCTCGGTCGCAATATCAGGATCTTCGCGCTCTAACAATCTGGTATGTTGGTCGAAAATCGTTACATGCGTACCAAAGGAATTAAACATTCCAGCAAATTCAAGGCCAATATAACCGCCACCAATAATTGCTAGTCGTTTCGGTTGTTTCTCCAATTCCATAGCTTCTTTAGACGTAAAAATCCGCTGACTAAATTCTAACCCTGGGATTGATGGCCAATTTGGAACTGCTCCAGTATTAATAAAGATACGTTCACCTCTCACCTTCTTAGTCGTTCCATCACTCATTACGACTGCCAAAACATAATTGTCGATAAAACGGGCTGATCCATCCCAAACCGTTGCTAGTGGCTCATCAGCCACCA
>NZ_NGVM01000176.1:0-386 GCF_002238115.1 Streptococcus sp. KR
CTATTGCAAATCTTCAATCTCAGCTTGACAAAAAAGAAAACGGATGGACACAGACGGGCAATATTTTTACCGTCTTTAGTGATTTACCACCGTACATCCCTCAGAACGCTTTGTACAAGATTATAAACATTGATGATACTAATACTCTAAACGAAGTAAAGCCGATTAACCAGCCAAACGTTATGTTCACGAAAATTAATGACGGTCAATGGTTTCAATCTGGTTTACTTCATTTATAGGTGTAGGAGATGAATAAAATGAATATGGCAGATACGAAACAATTAACAACTTTATATAATGGCTATTTCACTTTTGCAGATTTAGCCAATCAACCTAATATTACAAAATTTTTACCAGTCGAAGCTCAAACCGGAGCTGCTTTTATG
>NZ_NGVM01000177.1:0-385 GCF_002238115.1 Streptococcus sp. KR
TGTATCAAGCGCTGGAGCGAGAAAATGCTAAGGTTAAACACCAGGAGGCAGAGGCTGTTTTATTGGTAGAGGAACTGGATAAAAAGAATGTAGTGGTGTACCAAGAAGATATCTATTTGCCGTTTGAGGGAATCGCAGATAGCCTCTTCCTGAAGCCTGGTACGTTGAATAAACAGGAGGCTGCACCAAAAGAAGCAAAAAAATCTTTCTTTAAGCGCCAGCCAAAAACAAAACATCTAGAGAAGACTCCTGAAGAGAAAGTTGAAGTCTCTTCCTTGAAACATGAAACTCCCAAACCTCGAACTTCTTCTAAACGCTCTTTTTGGGTGTATTTAGGAAGAGTTTTGGTGTTATTGAGTCTAGTAGGAAGTCTGACACTTGCTGG
>NZ_NGVM01000178.1:0-385 GCF_002238115.1 Streptococcus sp. KR
TGTATCAAGCGCTGGAGCGAGAAAATGCTAAGGTTAAACACCAGGAGGCAGAGGCCGTTTTATTGGTAGAGGAACTGGATAAAAAGAATGTAGTGGTGTACCAAGAAGATGTCTATTTGCCGTTTGAGGGGATCGCAGATAGCCTCTTCCTGAAGCCTGGTACGGTTAATAACAAGGAGGCTAAAGTAAAAGAATCAAAAAGCTCACTCTTTAAGCGCCAGCCAAAAACAAAACATCAAGAGAAGACTCCTGAAGAAAAAGCTGAAGCCTCTTCCTTGAAACATGAAACTCCCAAACTTCGAACCTATTCTAAACGCTCTTTTTGGGTGGATTTAGGAAGAGTTTTGGTGTTATTGAGTCTAGTAGGAAGTCTGACACTTGCTGG